>JAATFH010000550.1 GCA_015655315.1 Terriglobales bacterium | reverse complement strand
TGCCGATGTTCTTTCTCTCCGGCGCTCTGTATCCACTTGCGAATCTTCCAGGTGTGCTCACCGTGATCACGCATCTCGATCCTTTGACCTACGGCATCGATGGGCTGCGTGGTTCTCTGATCGGCGCATGGCACTTCAATTTTGCGCTGGATGTTGCAGTGATGAGCCTGATAGCGATGGCTTTTCTCAGCCTGGGCGCGTATATGTTTTCGAAGATTCAACTGTAAGCAATGGCAAGAACGAGAAGCGCAACCGCACACCGCAACGTATTGGAAGCCGCGCTCCACCTGTTCGCTGAGCGCGGCATCGACGCCACAAGTATGGATGCAATTGCGGACACGTCGGGCGTGAGTAAGGCAACGATCTATAAACACTGGCGCGACAAAGACGAGCTTTGTCTCGAGGTGCTGGGTTACCTTCACGGCGCGGACGAGGAGTTGCCTGTCTTCGACTCAGGCAACCTGCGCGCCGACCTGATCGCGCAATTGAATTACCAGCCCGCGGCACATCGTAAAGAGATGAAGGAACGCATCATGCCGCACATGATTGCGTACTCAGCACGTAATCGTGCTTTTGGAGAACAATGGCGGGCGCGCGTGCTGGAGCGTCCGCGGGCCCAGCTGCGCGACATGCTAAAGCGTGGATTGGCGCGGGGCCTGCTGGTCAAGTCGCTCGATCCGGAAATCGGCATTGCTCTGCTGATTGGTCCCATGATTTACCGGCATGTTTTTGTAAACCGCTTCGGCGGGAAGCTGCCCGCCGATCTGGCAACGCATGTCGCAGATGCATTTCTGGGGGCCTATGGATCGAAGCCGGAGAAGCCAGCCCGCAAGCGATTGCCTTCAGGCTGACTTCCTCATGCTTCATTCGCAGGGCTTTTTATTGAACCTGGCCCATATAGACACCGAAGGGCGGCAACTGGACATTGTCCAGAGATGACGGATCGCTCGAGCCCGGCGTCTTCATCAGCGTCTTCGCCTGCTTGCTGGCGATGCCCCGTGACGAAAGATCGAAGCTCACCTTCTGCGGCTGCGCGGTGAAGTTACATGCAACCACCACGGCAGGCTGCCCGGGAGTTTGACGCAGCCAGGCAAGGACATTGTTATCGCTGGTATTGAGCATGATGTTCTTGCCGTCACGAAGAGCGGAGTTGGAACGCCGCACTTCAATCAGCTGCTTGTACCAGTTGAGTATGGAGTCGAAATCCATGACCTCGGTTTTCACGTTGATGGTCTTGTAGTTGGGCGGAATAGGAAGCCAGGGTTTCACGTTTGGTCCGGTAAAGCCGGCGTTCGGCCCGTCGTCCCATTGCATCGGCGTTCGATCGCCGTCGCGGCCCTTTTCTTTTGGCCAGCCGGTGACGCCGATGGGATCTTTCACATCTTCTTTGCGTGTCGGCGGCGTGGTGACCATGCCGATCTCATCGCCGTAATAGAAGAGCGCGCTGCCGCGCGTTGCGAAAAGAATGGTGGCAATGACGCGGCCAATGTCCTGATTGTGCGTGCCATCGCCGTAGCGATCCCAGCGGGGATTGTCGTGGTTGTCGAAGACGAGCATCGGCTCGTTGCCGTTGACATCGTTCTGCACTTCGTCGATGCGCTGGCGGAAGAGACTGGCATCGAGTTTATTGATGAAGCCGATCTGCATGTCCATGGGGAGTTGGAGTTCGTCGTTATTGGCTCCGTACATTGCCTTGAGATCGTTGATGCTCTTGAGATAGGTTTCGCCGATCAGCACGACATCGCGGCCTTTGTAGCTGTCCGCGACCTGACGCAACTCCCGCAGCACCTCATTTACCTTGGGCAGGTTGTTGGTCATCGCATCGTCGAGCTGCACATCGCCGTAATTGTTTGTTCCCGGCTTGCCGCTCGCGTCTTTGACGACAGCATCGTCGCGCCATTGCGGGTCTTCAAAAAGAGTGGTGATTGCGTCAAGGCGAAATCCTGCGACGCCGCGATTGATCCAGAAGCGCTCCACGTCGTACATGGCTTTGCGCACCTGCGGATTGTTCCAGTTGAGATCAGGCTGCTGGATATAGAACTTGTGATAGTAGAACTGGCCCGTTTTCTGGTCATACTCCCAGGCCGAATGGCCGAAATCAGACTGCCAGTTGTTGGGAGGCTGATTCGGACCCTGGCCATCGCGCCAGACGTACCAGTTGCGCTTGGGGTCTGTCTTCGAGCTGCGCGAGGCGATGAACCAGGGGTGCTTGTCGGAGGTGTGATTGAGCACCAGGTCCATGATGACGCGGATGTTGCGCTTCTTGGCTTCCGCGACCAGGCGATCGAAGTCTGCGAGTGTGCCGTATTGCGGGTCGATATCTACGTAGTTCGAGATGTCGTAGCCGAAATCAACCTGAGGCGATGGATAGATGGGCGAGAGCCAGATGGCGTCGACGCCCAGTGTTTTGAGGTAGTCGAGGCGCTGCGTGATTCCATTCAGGTCGCCGATGCCGTCATTGTTGGAATCCTGGAAGCTGCGTGGATAGATTTCGTAAAGCACCGCGCCCTTCCACCAGGGTTGTGTTGCCGACGCGGCATGATTATTCGCTGACTGTGCCCAAAGACAACTGGTGATTGCCAGTGCACTGAGTGCGCAAAGATGTTTCGTCCAAGTGCGCTTCATGATGTTCACCCTCCAGAAAAAATGGCCCGCAGCTTTGTTTGGGCCGCGGTCATTTCTTTATATCTTCGTGAGAGACGCTAACACATTGCGCAGGCGACATGCATGCGGGAATGGATTGTGCTCGCTTTCTTCGGCCGCCGGATCACACAGTCTAGTGATCGGTTTTGTCGTGTGAACTCTCTTTGTCATCCCCTTTGTGATGAAAGTCGAGACCGAATTTTGGCTCGGAACGCGTTCCGGTAATTTTGATGGGAACTTCCGTGCCGGCGCCATTCTTCGAGAAGAACGGGTCCACCGGCTTGAGCATCAGGGACTTCCACCCGGTCATGAGCTGTGACACTTTTGCTTTAAGCCTTGCTGTTCCGTGAAAGTCGAACTGATTGCCGTCGAGGCTGTAGACGCCCTGCAAGCCAATATCAGCGCCCGGCACATTATATTCGAGGTTGTTGAAGGACAACTTGCTGTTGCCCAGTTCGAACTGCCCTTTCATCTGCGATGCGATCGTGTCCGGATTCTCTTTATCGATATGCTTGGCTTCTTTCGCGCGGTTCTGACTACGGAGACTCAGCTCATCGACTTTTGCCTGCACTTTGTCGTTTGAAAAGGTGGCGCCGTTTACCTGGAAATTTCCTTTAAGATGCAGTTTCTGGGAGACG
This sequence comes from Terriglobales bacterium, assembly GCA_015655315.1. Taxonomy (GTDB): domain Bacteria; phylum Acidobacteriota; class Terriglobia; order Terriglobales; family Acidobacteriaceae; genus Alloacidobacterium. The sequence continues at coordinate 3,611 of JAATFH010000550.1, read as the reverse complement.
GAAACATTTCCGGGGGGCAAAAGGAACTTCGTCTTGAGCTTCAGCTTGCCGTTCATGATCGGAGGCACCGTTTTTACAGCTAGTGTCAGCATGTCTTCGATGCGAGCCGGGCCTACGGTGACATCGAGCGTAATATTGTGGCCACCCTGGGGCGCGCGGACTACGTCGCCGACGGCGAGAATATGCGAATGAAGCAGCTGCGCGTCGACCGGCTGCAGCTGCGTATCGCCATTCGTTCCGTCGACGATCGCGTGGAATTTGGTATGCAGCGGCATGGGATGATTCCCGGAGTCGATGCTGAAGTCGGGAGTATCGGTTTCTCCGTCGACTACGATGCGATTCAGCGCGCCGGTATATTTCCCCGTTGAAGAGAGCATGCCGCCGATACCTTTGATGGTGTTGAGGTCGGCGTGGCTGAAGGTGTAATCGCCGCGGACCGGCGAATCACCGGGACTGTGCGCGTCGAAGGGGCCGAAATAGCCGGATGAATCGATATCGCCGATGGGCTTGGGATTTGTCAGGATGGCGTGAAACTTCATAGGTTCGCCTGCGCCGATGGAATCCAGCGTCAAATGGCTGATCTCGAAATCCATCGGCAGTTTTCCGGGCTTGTTGGTTTCGAGCACAAGCGCGGCATTTTCGACCCGTATCTCACCGACAAATATTTTTATCTGTGCGCTTCCGCTTTTGCCGCCCAGTTTGGGCATGTTGCTGCGCTGGTCTTTCGGCGGCATGTGAATCTGCATGCCTTTCAGGTTGACCCTGTCCACAAACATGGGAGAGTGCAGCAGCCCGTGCCAGGAAGTCCGGAAAGAAAACTCATCGACGGCGAAGAGTGGCTTGTCCATGTCAACTTCGTTCGGATAAAGGCGCAATCCGGAACCGGACACCTGAAAGCCGTCAAGGAAATAGACATGGAAGTGTTCGAGATCGACTCTGCTGTCAAAACGAGCACTGAGCGTATCAATGACGCGGGCGCGCAGGATGGGCTCAGCGCGGCGCAATGCTATTTCTACGGCGATCACGGCAGCAATGACGACAAGCAAAAAAATAGCGGCAATCCATAGCAAGATACGCTTTGAGCGACTATTCTTCTTGGGTGTCGGAAGACTTTCAGAGGGCTTTTGATCTTGCACGTGCATAGCCTTTCAGAAGATATAGGTGCGCTATGAACTTAGAGGCAATTTGGAGCCGGTGTGTTGGTTCCGGAAACATTCTTGCCGCGACCAGACGACTGCGCCGCGGAATTGCGATTGTTGCGTTCTGCCAGACGGTGGTTTTTGCGCAAGCGCCATCGGTGGCTACACCTCCATCGGTACCGGCTGCAGGGACGATCGATCAGTATATCCACCGGGCATGGGACACGCTATCAAGATCGATGACTGACTGCAACTCGCTCATCGACCCCAAACTGAAGACAGCCCCGGTGCTGTATCTTCCGCAGGAGATCGAAGAGCCGCCGCAGGTGGCTGCACTGCGAACGCAGTGCAAGGTGGATGTGGAACGGCTGCCGCAGCGCATCACCCATATCGGAGAGATCGATCCGCGCTCGATCAAACTTCCCGGCCTGCTCTATCTTCCGAACAAGTATGTCGTGCCGGGCGGACGCTTCAACGAGATGTATGGATGGGACAGCTATTTCATCCTGCTCGGGCTGTTACGCGACGGCCGCGTCGATCTCGCACGCGGCATGGTTGAGAATTTCTTCTTCGAGATCGAACACTACGGCAGCATTCTGAATGCCAACCGGACCTATTATCTGACCCGTTCGCAGCCCCCGTTTCTTTCTTCGATGATTCGCGATGTCTATGAGACTGGGCTTTCCACCATGTCCACCGGACCGAAGAGAGCGGACGTATGGCTGCTTCGCGCCTACGGATATGCGGTGCGGGACCATAACCTCTGGTTGAGCGACTTCCATCGCGCCAGCGACACCGGTCTGGCGCGCTATTTCGATTTAGGCGAAGGACCTGTTCCCGAACAGGAAGATGACAGCACCTATTATCCGGATGTCATTCGCTGGCTGCTTGCGCACCCGGACACGCCTACGGATTATCTTGTGGATGGGCCCGATCAGCCGAATGCCGCACAGGAGGCTGAGTTAGCAAAAACAAGCTGCGATGTGAGCCTCTCCCATGTGTGTGCGCGCGCACATGTGGATGGGCACTGGCTCTCGGCGGACTATTATCGCGGCGACCGCGCCATGCGAGAGTCAGGGTACGATCCGAGTTTTCGCTTCGGTCCTTTCAGCGGTTCCACGCATCACAACGCACCGATCTGTCTCAACAGCCTGCTTTACAAATACGAACGCGATCTGGCGTGGATGGCGGAAAAGCTGGGCAAGCAGGATGAGGCAAAGCAGTGGAACGCGCAGGCCGACGCGCGCAAAACGGCGATCAACAAGTATCTGTGGAACGCAACCGACGGCATGTATTACGACTACGACTACACGAAGCACGAGCAGTCGAAGTACCGCTACCTGACGACCTTCTACCCTTTGTGGGCCGGGTTGGCTGACGAGCAGCAGACAAAGGGAGTAGAGAAGGCGCTGCACTGGTTTGAAGAGCCGGGTGGCCTCGCAATGAGTACACTCAATTCCGGAACGCAGTGGGATTTGCCTTATGGATGGGCTCCTCCATCCTGGATTGCCATTGCCGGCTTGTGGAAGGTGGGAGACATTCCGGACGCGCGCCGGCTCTCTGAAAACTTCAGCCGCACGATCAGAACTAACTTCGACCACGATCATACGATCCGCGAAAAATACGATGTCGTCAGCGGTTCGTCGCAGCTCGACGTCGCCACCGGATACAAGACGAACGAGGTGGGGTTTGGCTGGAGCAATGCGGCCTACCTGAAAATGCAGCAGCTCCTTGCAGAAACGGCAGGGAAGAAGTGAGCGAAGCGCCGAAGCTCGTCGTGGGCTTGGGTGAGCTTTTGTGGGATCTGATGCCGGAGGGCAAGCAACTGGGCGGCGCTCCTGCGAACTTCTCGGTGATGTCGGCGCGGTTGGGGAATCGCGGAATCATAGCAAGCCGTGTGGGGCGTGATGGCTTAGGTGAAGAAGCGCGTGCTTACCTTGCGCCGCTCCCAGCTGATTTGACCTATCTGCAAGTCGATGAAGAGCACGCCACAGGCAGCGTCTCCGTTACTTTGCAGGATGGCCAGCCGGAGTACGTGATTCATCGGCCAGTCGCGTGGGATTTTCTTCAGTGCACTCCGGAATGGCTGGCGCTGGCGCAACATGCCGATGCAGTGTGCTTTGGAACGCTGGCGCAGCGGAACAGCGTTTCGCAGGATGCGATGCATTCCTTTCTGGCAAAAACCGCAGAAAGTTGCGTGCGCGTCTTCGATGTCAACCTGCGCAAACCCTTTTACGATGCAACGGTAATCACGAATTCGCTGCAACGTGCGACGCTGCTCAAGCTGAATGAGATTGAGATGCCGATTGTCATGTCGCTGCTTGGTCTCGGTGAAAACTCTCAGCAGGATGATGGTTCGCTTCTTCAAGCCGCGCAGTTGTTGCTTGACCAGTTCCCCTTGCAACTGGTCTGCATTACGATGGGTGCGCAAGGTAGCCTGCTGGTTGCGAGGGGGACGCATCATCGCCATCC
>JAATFH010000320.1 GCA_015655315.1 Terriglobales bacterium | reverse complement strand
GCTGTCACGACCATGTCTATATTGGCTGTCGATGGTCCGTTTGCCGGGTAGGTGGTGGTATCTACGTGGCTGCCGAATGGAAATGTCGTTGGTTGGCCGGGAGGGCTGAGAGGTTGTTCCTGTGTGCTCGGAGTATGGGGAGTAAATGTCCAGGCCATCAGCTCATGCTGTTCGAATGCTGATCCAGTACCGGAGGTAAATCCGACGTAGGCGCTGTCGTTCGCGCTTCCACTGTTCATGAGATTGAGATGGGCCGAAATATCGTAGGTTCCCGAAAGCACAGGTATGGCGCTGGGTACCGGAGTGTGAGTTCCGGCAACGAATGCCGGATCGATAAATATCTGCAATAGGTTTGGGGTAGCTTCGGTCGGCCCGCTGTAGACGATGACGACCTCATGGACATTTCCATCGGCAAGCGTGACTGGCAATAAATTGTTGAAGGCAGGTTGAGCAGCGCTGCCGGAGTTAAGGCTTACCAGGCAGGACCCGGTGTGATCCGGCGAGTTTGTTTGCCCTGCGCCACAATTTTGTATGGCAAGATGATTGTCGTTATTGGGATTCGAGGAAGTATTGTCCGCTGGATCCCAGCCGTTGCGGAAAGTGTCCAATTCAATGGCAAGGCTGTTATCGATGCCGCCGTAGCCAATGCAACCGCCCGCCGCGCCAACCGTGTTTGGTCCGGACCCGGAGCCCGTACAGGCGGAACTACCGGAACTGGTCCCTCCTGCAGCATTCTGCGAATTCTGGATGACGAAGGCTATTCCGTCTGCGGTGGCAAAGCTATTTCTGTTCGGGGTTATCTTGAAGGCGAAATACGAGGTGAACCCGTTCGGAATTTTTTGCGGCACCGAAAACCACATACTGGACGCCTGAGAGGGCACAGACCGGGTGTTTTGGATCGCATAATGAGTGCTCTGTACGGGCGGATTGTCGGTCGTGACAGGATCGATCTTAGCCGGATACGTATCGCGTATAAAACTCGGGCTGCTTCGTTGCCCGGTTCCGTCGTTGAAGCAGAATAGAGGGTTTGGGGTAAGCGACGCGGTGCGAGCCGGATCGACACAGGCATAGCTGGCGTCATTGCTTGCCTGCGGAGCGTCGAAATCGTAGTAGGTGACTTGTTGCGAAAATGCCGGAGCAGTGAAAGCTGACAGTATTGAGAATACTGCCCCCCCAATAAAGATTCGTCGAGCGCCGTGGAGTGCCAAGGTTATTCCCTTCGAGCCACCAGACGGGAGACGGGATCACAACAGAGCCGGGGCTTTCAATGTTTTTTTGAGTCAGGCCCTACAGGAGTTCAGAGCATGGGGGTTGCTCAATGCACAGATGAACGATACGCCTGAAACTGCCTAACTTTAGTCAGGGGACAGTTAGAAGTCAACTACTTTCATCGAGATGCTTTGGGTTTCTTCTTTCGGGAGTATCACGGCAAAAAGCAGCGACGTCGTGGGAAGCGACAACCAGTGAAGTAAGGCAGGGAAGTCGAATCCACATTCTCGGCGTGCAGGGAATGGATCGGTGGCTGAATCGCCGTGATGCTCAATTAATTTTCTGAAGGAGACAGTTGGGCTATGCTCTAGTTGCAATCGAAAACCACCATAGGAGCACATATGCCCAGCATTACAACGAATGATGGCACGGAGATATTCTACAAAGACTGGGGTTCGGGACAGCCGATCGTCTTCAGCCATGGCTGGCCGCTGTCGGCCGATGATTGGGATGCACAGATGCTGTTCTTTCTTAATCAAGGCTATCGCGTGATCGCTCATGACCGCCGCGGCCACGGTCGCTCCACTCAGACCTCGGATGGCCACGATATGGATCATTATGCCGACGACCTGGCGGCTCTTACCGCGCATCTCGATCTGAAAGACGCGATTCACGTCGGTCATTCCACCGGCGGCGGCGAGGTGGCGCACTATCTGGGCCAGCACGGTGAAAGCCGAGTGGCCAGGGCAGCTCTTATCAGCGCTGTTCCGCCTTTGATGGTAAAGACGGAAGCCAATCCGCTCGGGCTCCCCAAGAGCGTATTCGATGACTTTCAGGCCCAGCTTGCCGCCAATCGCTCGCAATTTTATCGCGATGTGGCATCGGGGCCTTTCTACGGTTACAACCGGCCGGGCGCGAAGGCGTCGGAGGCCGTCATTGAAAACTGGTGGCGTCAAGGGATGATCGGCGGTGCAAAGGCACATTACGACGGCATCGTGGCATTTTCTCAAACCGATTTCACGGAAGACCTCAAGAAGATCACCGTTCCGGTATTGGTCATGCATAGCGAAGATGACCAAATCGTGCCCTATGTCGCCGCCGGGCCGCTTTCCGCCAAGCTGCTGAAGTATGGAACTCTGAAAACGTATAAGGACTTTCCGCACGGCATGCCCACGACGCATGCTGCAACGATCAATGCGGATCTGCTGGCCTTCATCAAGAGTTAACCTCAATCCGTGCGCCGGGCCGGCCTTACTTTCTTGCGAAGCGTGTCTGAAACGGCGCACGGATTCTCTCAGCAACTTGCCAGAATAGAAGTATCCCTTTCAATCAGGCGTGGTGAAGACGCTGAAAGAGTAGCCGTGGAGTTATAGGAGCCGGAGGTAGACGACCATGGTTTTGAGACTGGGTTGGACATTTCTACTCGTGGTCGTGACCGCATCCGCTTTTTCCCAGGCTCGGCATCAGCTCTAAAGCCGAGAATCAATGACGTCCCGGCTCAAGCTGAAGTCACTCCTGAGCGAACTCTGAAATTCACGCCTGTCGATTCGGATTCCACCGTTGCCGTATCGCCTGTAACATCGCTTCCGCAATGCGATACGGGAGGCTACCTGTTTCTGGGCATGCTGGATTCGAAAGACCTGAAAACACAGATCGTGGTCTCCTTCCGGGGCAAGGAAAGCCAGACCTACTCACCTTCGGCGATCTCCGATCTTCACGATATAGATATCTCAGATTTCTTTCCCTCAAAGTCGAAAGTCGGTTTCCTGGTGCGCGGTACGAAAGACCTGCCGGGCCCCCCGGGGCACGGCAAATCGCCAGCCGGAATCGCCTGGAGCAGCTACCACGACTACATCGCCGAATTTAACCGGAACGGCAGCTATAAGGAGTCGATTCAACTTCCGGTTTCGTATCATATCTCTCATTTTGCAATCTTTCCTTCGGGGGAATTTCTTGTAACCGGCTATGACCAAATCAACTCGACAGTGCGGCTGCTCCTGCTTAGCTCCTCGGGCCAGATCTCAAGAACCATTGACCTGCCGGCATCCAGAACACCAGCCGCCGGCGATGCGCCGTATGGTTCCGTCGATGCGGCCAGGACAACGACCAAACTAATGAGTACGTTCGTATTCACGCCTTACAACGAGGACATTCTGGTCTGGCGCATAAACAGCACGGACCCAATTTTGGATGTGACCTCGGATGGCGGTGTCCGAGAGGTTCCACTCCAGATGCCTTCGGGCTTTGTCTTCGTCGATATGGTTCCGTCGAATGATCGATGGGTTGGCCATTTCCGCATTCAAAACACCGTAGAAAACTCTCCATTCACGAGTGACACATACTCTTACTTCGAGTTGCGCCCGCAGGACGCGAGTATCTCCTCGAAGCTCCTGATACCGGGCGATATTCCGCAATACCTGGCCTGCGAAAGCGACGGAAGCTACATCACCTACAAGCTGGACAAAGACAAAAAGCTGGTCTTGCTGAAATCCGACTAAGCGGTATCGACATAAGAGGCGCAAGCGAAAATTTTATTCTCCACAAAGTGTTGTCATCCTGACACTGAGGAACGAAGGGAAGGATCTGTTTCTTTTCAGTCAGTAAAGTGTGGGACGGAGCCGGAAAAAAGCAGATCCTTCGACTGCATATGACGCAATAAACGCGTCATACTCAATTAGGCGATCTACTATGTCTGATAACAGATATTCTGTTAACTAAATCCACCGTCCCGTTTTCCCTACCAAAATATCCTGTGATGAAGCTTGTACAGGTTCTTTTTGCTTATCATGTAACGGTGAAAATTAGCCCGCGATGAAATGATATGCCGCAGGTGATAAATCCGGCGGAGTGCCCCGTGCAGTTTGCGCTGCGCCTTCATATTAAGACAGAGTTCGACGACCCAATGGAAGCGTACATCTTCGGCAAACCATTTTTCCCATTCCGCGCGCGCCCGTTCTCCCATCTCTCTGGCGCGCGGTTTTAACTTTTCCAGCAACGCAGGAATTCCGGCTACGTCCTTTTCCGGGACAAAGACCGCGAATGAATCCCAGTCGACGCCCTCGTTCGGCATCCAGTCATCCGCCAGAATGATGCAGCCTCTTCCGGTCTTCATCGACTCATAGAGCCGAATACTGCCCGGCCCTCGTCCGCGAGGACATAAGCTAAACGATGCATCCCCGATTGAGTCGGCGTAGCGCTTCCAGAAATCTGCCTTTTCCTCCGCCGAGCCGTGATAGCGAATCCGATAGCTTTCCTTCGAACTGTCGAGAACATAGATGTCCGGTCGGTTGAAATTGAAGAGCCCTTCACGCACGGGATGCGTATTCACCGATCCGACAAAAGCAGCCAGATATTTTTCATCGCCGGTGATGGGACGATAATCCACCATTGGATTTTCAGGCATCAGATAGAACCCGCTACGCGTATGCTCCGGTGAGTAATCCTTCTTATGCAGCGATGCGTAGATTCCCGGAAGCACCGGACGGATGTAATCCGCCGAATCGAATAGAAAGGATTTCTCGGGGTACTTAAGATAGAGCGGATGAGCACGCACTCTCTCGGCGAAATCGCCACATGTGCCCATCGCCACGAACAGAATGATGTCGGCGGCCGCGTAATCGGTGGTCAGCGAATGCTTTCCAAATCGGTCCAGGGCCGCACTGGCTCTCAGCGCAGATACTGCAAAATGCTTAGTCTCGTCGAACTCGGGTAGATCGTCATCGACCGACAGAAGCGCTATCTGGGCCATAGGTTCAAAATAGCATAGGGATAACTACGGTGAGACTCGCGCAGAGCCAGCCTCACCGTATGGTTTGAACCGATGCTTAGACACCAATGACGGCGCAGAGTTCCTTCACGGCTTCCGCGCTCTTATTGAGCGCAGCGCTTTCCTCAGGAGTCAGCTTAATCTCGATGATCTGTTCCAGTCCGCGAGCGCCCAGCTTGCACGGCACGCCAACGTACAGACCTTCGATACCGTATTCGCCCTGGAGATATGCCGCACATGGCAAGATCTTCTTTTTGTCCTTGAGGATCGCTTCGACCATTTCCACCGCTGCTGCGGAAGGCGCGTAATAGGCGCTGCCTGTCTTGAGGTACTTGACGATCTCGGCGCCGCCGTCACGGGTTCTCTGAACCAGAGCTTCCAGCCGCGCCGGCTCGATCAACTCCGTAATCGGAATGCCGGCAACGGTTGAATAACGCGGCAGCGGAACCATGGTGTCACCGTGGCCCCCCAGGACGAATGCCGTGACGTTCTCAACCGAAACCTTCAGCTCTTCCGCGATAAATGTCCGGAAGCGAGCCGAATCCAGAACACCCGCCATGCCGATCACGCGCTCGCGGTTGAACTTGGCCTGTTTGAACGCGGCCTGCGCCATCGCGTCCAGCGGATTCGAGACAATAATAAGAATGCAGTTCGGAGATGCCGCCGTGACCTTGCTGACTACGTCCGACATGATCTTGTAGTTGGTCTGCAGCAGGTCGTCGCGGCTCATGCCCGGCTTGCGCGGAATACCTGCCGTAATGACCACCACATCCGAATTCGCGGTATCGGCATAGTCATTGGTACCGGTGATCTGGCAATCGCGCTTCTCAATCGGCATAGCTTCCAGCAGATCGAGGCCCTTGCCCTGTGGAATGCCTTCCACCACATCGATCAGGACTACGTCTGCCAATTCCTTTGCCGCGATCCAGTGCGCAGCCGTAGCACCCACATTCCCAGCACCAACAATCGTTACCTTCTTACGCATACTTCTCCTCTATATGAATTGTCATCCGGAGCGGAGCGAAAGGATCTGCTTTGATCCCTTCAGCACCGCTGCACCATACCAAGAACTACATATTCTCAATCATACGTGTCGCAAATTCGCTTGTTTTGACCTTGGTTGCACCCTGCATCTGGCGTTCGAAGTCGTACGTTACGTACTTCTGCTGAATCGTCTTCTCCATAGACGACTCAATCAGCTTCGCCGCCTCACTCCAGCCGAGAAATTCAAACAACATCACTCCGGAGAGAATGACGGAACCCGGATTGATGACGTCCTTATCCGCGTATTTTGGAGCCGTGCCGTGGGTGGCTTCGAATACCGCATATCCATCGCCAATATTGGCTCCGGGCGCGATTCCCAGACCGCCGACCTGCGCTGCGCAGGCGTCAGAAATATAGTCCACGTTCAGGTTCGGGCAGGCCAAAACGCTGTACTCATCGGGACGGATAATCACCTGCTGAAAGATCGAATCGGCGATGCGGTCATTGATCAGGATTTTTTTCTTCCACTGACTGTTCCCGTGCGACTTCCCGATCGTGTCCAGTACACCCTTTATCTCTGCGTAAAGCTCTTTGCGGAAGTCCTCCGAACCGAACTCCAACCCCGGCTCAATCAGCGCGGCGTTTTCTTCTACCGTCAGCGCCGGGTTCGCTTCCTGATTGCCAAGAATCCAGCTCTCGCGTTCGGTCACCACGGCATCGCGAAACTCATCGACGGCGACTTCGTAACCCCACTCGCGAAAAGCACCTTCGGTAAACTTCTGGATATTGCCCTTGTGCACCAGCGTCACCGATTTACGGCTGTTCTC
>JAATFH010000254.1 GCA_015655315.1 Terriglobales bacterium | reverse complement strand
GACACCTCACTCGCCAATCAGGCCCATGCATTAGCTGCGGAAGTCGAATCGGCGCTGCGGCAGTATGCGATTGCGCAGACATCAGAAGGAACGATCTGGGCTTATGAAGTGGACGGCTTCGGCAGTCAACTGCTAATGGACGACGCCAACGTGCCCAGCCTGCTGGGATTGCCATATCTGGCCAGTTCGCCGGACGCAGCGCTCTACGAGCGAACGCGAAGCTTCGTCTGGAGCGAAAGGAACCCGTGGTTCTTTCGCGGAACGGCGGGAGAAGGCATCGGCGGTCCGCATGAAGGTAAAGATATGATCTGGCCCATGTCGCAGACCGTCTACGCGCTCACGAGCAAGTCCGATTCCGAGATTCGCAAGGCACTGGCGATGCTCAAAGTGTCTTCAGCGGGCAGCGGCTTCCTCCACGAAAGCTATTTCAAAGACGATCCGAAGAAATTCACGCGTGCCTGGTTTGCGTGGGCCAACACCCTTTTCGGTGAACTGATTGCGACCCTTGCGGCAAGCCGCCCGGAATTGCTGCGTTAAAGCGATGGCCGATGGCCCGATCAAAGCCTTTTGGGGAGGGACTTTATTGGAGACCTGAAGAAGTTCAATGCCCATGACGATCGCGCGCCTTGCGTGTGCCGATGTCGCCTGCGTGCTAGACTTCACTTTCAAGTGATGGATGCTTCTCTCGAACACCTTATCCGCCTTCAGGAAGTCGATGTAGAAACAGCACAGCTTCGACAATCCATTGCCGCGCTGCCTCGCCACCTGGCCGCGATTGAAGAAAAACTGCGGTCGCAAACCCTGGTTGTGGAACAGGCAGACAAAGCCGTTCAGGCAGAGGAAGCGAAGCGCCGCCGTTTTGAGAGCGACATCAAGGATCAGCAACAGAAGATCGCAAAGTTTCGCGACCAGTCGGGCAGCGTCAAGACCAACGAACAATTCCACGCGCTGCAACACGAGATAACATTCGCCGAAAATGAAATCCGCAGAATCGAGGACCAGGAGCTCGAAAGCATGGAGCGCACCGAGCAACTGGAGTCGGGCCGAACACGGGCACGCCAGGACCTGGCCAGCCACAAGGCATTTGTGGAAAGGGAAAAAGAAGGGGCACGCAAGCAGACGGCTGAACAGCAGGCACGGCTCGACGAACTGAACAAGAGCCGGGCCGAGTTGCGCGTTGAGATCGACAAGGAACTGCTCGCCGACTACGACCGCATCGCGTCGTCGCGCGGCACCGGATTGGCGCGCGTGCAGGGCCAGCGCTGCCTCGGCTGCCAGATGTTTCTCCGCCCGCAGATGTGGAACCAGGTGCGGGAAGGTCAGCGCATGCACTGTGAAAGCTGCGGCCGCCTGCTCTACTTCGACCCGTCATTCGAGCCGATTCCCGAGCCGCCGATCGTCGAACCGTCCAAACGCAAGAAGAAAATAATCACTGAGGCTCCGGAAACCGAACCATGAAGCGCGTCGCCATCGATATGGATGAAGTGCTGGCCGACACGCTGGCAGAACATATAGCCCGTTACAATCGCGATCACGACGATGCCGTAACCAAAGCAGACCTCGACGGCAAGTGGCTCTGGGAGGTCATCTCCGCAGACCGTCACGATCGCCTCGAAGGCTACCTGCGTTCAGAGGATTTTTTTGAAGATTTAGAAGTCATGGCCGACAGCCAGCGCGTGGTGAAGGCGCTGGCGCAACAATATGAAGTGTTCATTGCCACCGCAGCCATGGAGTTCCCGAACTCCTTCGGCCCGAAGTTCCGCTGGCTGCGCCGTCATTTTCCCTTCCTGCCGCCCACGCACTTTGTTTTCTGCGGCGACAAGAGCATTTTGAAAACGGACTACCTGATCGACGATCAGCCACTCCATTTCCGCCGCTTCGCAGGCGAAGGAATTCTCTTTACTGCACCGCACAACCTGAACGTCTCGGGCTATCGCCGGGTAGACAACTGGCAACAGGTCGAGCAGCTTCTTCTGGCCAACGGAACCCGTTAGCGACCGTTGACCGCCGCCGCAGAGACCGCCGCACGCTCAACAGCGGGAAACTGCTGACTGGTGGAGCGCGGGAAGACACTCTCGCTTCTGGGCGCTGCCGGACGCGGAGCAACCTGCGCAACCACTGGACGCGCCTGCACCGCAGGTTGCTGGATGTGTTGCTGATGCATCGTGACAATGATCACGTTTGCGGGCGTCTTGCCTGCGCAGCGGTAGGAGTGCGGGGTGCTGGCGTCAAAGTACACGCTGTCCCCTGATTCGAGTACGTGCGTCTTATCCCCGTGGCGGATTTCCAGCTCACCCTCCAGCAGATAGAGAAATTCATATCCCGGGTGAACGTGAGGCCGCACGTCGGTGTTCTTCTTCAGCGGAACGAACTCCGCGTGGTAGGGATCGAGGTGACGATCCGGGACCATGTAGCCGAGGCTCTCAAAGTAATATGTAGGATCGTCGACGCCGGTCTGCGGCAGGCGGACGCGCTCGTGCTTCTTGTGCACCCGGAAGATCGTATGTGGCTCGGATTCAAAGAAGTAGGAGAGATCTTTGCTGAAGACCATGGCAATGCGAGCGAGATTCCGCAGCGTTGGGACTACGCGTCCGGTTTCCAGCTGGGAAAGGAAACTGGCAGAGAGTCCGGTGTGCCGGCCCAGCTCAACCAGGCCCATCGACTTCTTCAACCGCAAACGCTTGATGCGCTCGCCGATATGCTTCTCGGAAATAAAGGCTTCCGCACTGGCAGGATCAATCTGTTCATTGCTCTGTTGTTTCACGGTCATAACAACCTCGCTCTCGTCGCTTCCTGTCCCATTCGATGCAACCGGCCACATTCTGTTACAGTCACGAACAGGAATTTTCGCTGTATCAAACCAGGCTCTAGTTATTTTCCTGGTCAAACTCCCTATCCAGATGGATAGCGATTAATTGCATCCTATGAAGTTCCGGCATGCTTTTTGTCCTGAAGATGTCATTTACTTGTAAAAGTAGGAGATGACAGCATTTCTCTCCCCGACACCAAACCTGACTTTCAAGTTCCCGCCACTCCATCGAAGATCCTGATCAGCGGTGCCTCCGGATTGATCGGCACGGCATTAGTACGATTCTTTGCCGCCAATCGGATTTCCGTGGTGCGCCTGGTGAGGCAACCCGGGCCAAATCAGCAGGAAATCTGCTGGTCTCCGCAGTCGTCGCCGGTCATGGACGATCCTTCGCAGCTTGAGTCTTTCGATGCGGTGATCCACCTATCCGGAGCCAACGTCGCCGGCCACCGCTGGACACCCGCCTACAAGAAAGAGATCGTCGAAAGCCGTATGCGGACGACGCAGGCTCTGGCTGCGCTGCTGGCGGAACGGAAACGTCCTCCACGGGTATTTCTCTGCGCCTCGGCCATAGGCATCTATGGAAATCGCGGCGATGCCGTCCTGACGGAAGCCTCGGCTCCGGGAGCCGGTTTTCTGGCGGAAACATGTGTGGCCTGGGAAGCAGCCGCACAGCTGGCGAAGGATGCGGGTCTGCGGACGTTGCATCTGCGCTTTGGGACAGTGCTCTCTCCTGAAGGCGGAGCGCTGGCCAAACTGCTTCCTCTTTTCCGCATGGGACTGGGCGGAAGGCTCGGCTCGGGGCAGCAGTGGATGAGCTGGATTTCGCTGCCGGACCTCGTCAGCGCTATCTTTCACATGATCCAGACTCCTCAACTGGCTGGTCCGGTCAATATAGTGGCGCCAAATCCCGTCAGAAACTCGGAATTCACGCAGACGCTGGCGCGTGCTCTCCATCGGCCCGCTATTTTTCCCGCTCCGGCGTTCGCGTTGCGTGCCGCTTTCGGAGAAATGGCCGATGAAGCCCTTTTATCCAGCGCGCGGGTCATTCCAGAGCAACTGGCACAGTCGGGATTCCGATTCCGGCACGCGCAGCTTGCTTCGGCGCTCCAGTCTTTGCTCGCGAAATGAATCTGACTACCCTCTGCTACGCTGGACAAGAGCGCTGAACGCCACCCGGATGTGTGGATATGGATGGTGATTCCGTTCCTAAGTCAATCATTCAAGAGGATGTCATTCTGAGCGGAGCGAAGAATCCAGAGGGACTCGGCATAGGCAAAGGCATGGACGGATCTCGCGCGCGAAAGCTGGGACGGTCGTGTCGCGCGAACATCTGCTGGATTCTTCGTCGCTCCGCTCCTCAGAATGACCGCACGCGGGCGTGCGAGTATCGACGCCGTCTGGAAATGACACAGGGCTCACGAGCCTCGTTCTTCTTCACCCTTTTCGCTGCTGTTCCGCTATTTCTCGCGGGCTGCGGAATGGTCGCGCCGCCGCAAGCGCCCAGCCTGTATCTCCCGCAACCGGTCACCGACCTGACGGCGTCGCGTGTCGGCAACTCTGTCCACCTGCACTGGACGATGCCCAAACGCACCACCGATCGCATTCTGCTGAAGGGCGACCAGAAAGCGTACATTTGCCGCAGTGTGGCGAGTGGCCCTTGCGAACCCGCAGGCGACGCGAAGTTCGCGCCCGAAGCTCCCGCCGCTTTTACCGACACATTGCCGGTTGGGTTAACCAGCGGGCAGCCCCAGCTCATCACCTACACCGTCGAGCTGCTCAATCGGAATGGACGCACCGCCGGACCATCGAATCCCGCATGGTCGGCCTCCGGAACTGCTCCCGCACAGACCTCAGGATTTGCCGCCGACATCCACACGGACGGTGTCCTGCTTCACTGGCAGCCGACACAGGACGCAAGCAGCGTCATCCGAATCCAGCGCACCCTGGTGCCAAAACCTGGAACATCCACAAAGGGAAGCTCCGGACTGCTGCGTAAAGGCGCAGAAGTCCCCGCGCAACAAACACTTGAAGTAGCATACGCACCGCAGAGCGACCCCGCACACGCCTACGACAAGGATGCAGCTTTCAATCAGAGTTATCGCTACACCGCGCAGCGCGTTGCCGTGCTGACCCTGGCCACGCACAAGATAGAAATCGCCAGCGATCCCAGTCCCGCTGCCATTCTCAACACCCGCGATATCTTTCCGCCCTCGGTCCCTGGCGGCCTCGTCGCCGTAGGCAGCCCCGAAGAGCACGCCATTGACCTCTCATGGTCTCCGGACACGGAAAACGATCTCGCCGGATACATCGTCTACCGCCGCGAAACGGGATCGAATACAGGGGCCACGCGTATTTCCCCTGCGCAGCCAGTTACCGAACCGGCCTTCCGCGATGCAACCGCGCTGCCGGGAAAACGCTATGCCTACGCGGTGAGCGCCATCGATCAGGATGGAAACGAGAGCGCTCACTCCTCCGAAACAGAAGAAGCCCTGCCGCAATGAGGAACGAATGAAATACTGCCGCTTCCAGTCTGAATCCGGTCCGCAATACGGTGAAATCGCCGACCGCAACGGCATGCTCTGGATCGAGCGTCTTCTCCCGCCGCCGCAGGAAGACCCGTGGATCAAGCTGGACGACAGCGCCACATTCAAGCCGCTGCCGCTCGATCAAGCGGCCCTGCTGCCGCCGGTCGTGCCTTCCAAGATTGTCTGCGTAGGACGCAATTACCGCGAGCACGCGGCTGAGTTGGGCAACGAAGTCCCGAAAGAGCCGCTGCTCTTCCTGAAAACGCCGTCGTCGCTCATCGCGCATAAACAAGCGATTCACAGCCCCGCGATTTCGCAGCGCGTCGACTTTGAAGGCGAGCTTGCCATCGTCATCGGCAAGCGCTGCTCGAAGGTTGGCCCCGACGAAGATGTGCGTCAGTTCATTCGCGGCTACACCATCGTGAACGACGTGACTGCCCGCGACCTGCAGAAGACCGACGGCCAGTGGTCCCGAGCCAAGGGTTTCGACACCTTCTGCCCCGCAGGCCCGCTTGTCACCGACGAAATCGATCCCGATGCCGGAATTCAGGTGCAGACCCGCCTGAACGGCGAGCTGCGCCAGGACGGTAACACCCGCGACCTGATTTTTTCCATTGCTTTTCTGCTGCGGTACATCACTGCCGCCATCACACTCTATCCCGGAGACTTAATCCCCACCGGCACCCCGTCCGGCGTTGCCCCCATGCAACCCGGGGACACGGTTGAGGTTACGATAGAAGGTATAGGAACGCTCTCAAACCCGGTAATCGTGGGATAATCGAAGCGGTATCCTAGCCTGCTCCGTCGCATCTAACTTATGTAGCCCCGCATAAACAGGCCTGAGATCAGGAGGAATGACATGCCGAAGACTCTGCTCGAACAGCTCCGTGAAGTAACCGTCGTCGTAGCCGACACTGGTGACATTGAAGCCATTGAAAAAGCCAAGCCACAGGATGCGACGACCAACCCGTCGCTCATCACTGCGGCAGCACAGATGCCGCAGTACCAGCCCATCGTGGACGGTGTGCTGAAAGAAGCCAAGAACGAACTCGGCGACAATGCCGATGACAAAGACGTCGCTAACCTCGCCTTCAAGCACCTCGCCATTGAATTCGGAAAGAAGATTCTCGCTGTCGTTCCCGGCCGCGTCTCGACTGAAGTCGATGCCCGTCTATCCTATGACACCGAGGCCACGAAGAAGATGGCCCACGACATCATCGGTCTTTATGAGAAAGCGGGTATCTCGCGCGAGCGCGTTCTGATCAAGATCGCTTCTACCTGGGAAGGTATTCGCGCCGCCGAAGAACTGGAAAAGGAAGGCATTCACTGCAACCTGACGCTGCTGTTCGGTCTGCATCAGGCCATCGCCTGCGCGGAAGCGGGCGTCACGCTGATTTCGCCCTTCGTTGGCCGCATCCTCGACTGGTACAAGAAGGACACGGGCAAGGACTATCAGGGTGCTGACGATCCCGGCGTGCAGTCCGTTACTCGCGTCTACAACTACTTTAAGCATTTTGGCTATAAGACAGTGGTCATGGGCGCCAGCTTCCGCAACCTCGGTGAGATCACGGAGCTTGCCGGCTGCGACCTGCTGACCATTTCTCCGCACCTGATCGCCGAGCTCGGCGCGACCGAAGGCGACCTGCCGCGCAAGCTCGATCCGGAAAAAGCCAAGACACTGGAGATCGAAAAGCTCTCCATCGACAAGGCGACCTTCGACAAGATGCACGCTGCCGATCGCATGGCGCACGACAAGTTGAAGGAAGGCATCGAAGGCTTCAGCAAAGCGCTCGAAACCCTCGAACAGCTTCTTGCCAAGCGTCTGGCTGAACTAGAAGCACGCGAGCCCAAGCTGGTCAGCGCTGACTGATTTACGTTTCCGTACTAATAAAACAGGCAGCCTTCGGGCTGCCTGTTTTATTTCTCCACAAATGCCTCTGTCATTCTGAGCGCGCAATCCGCGCGAAGAATCCATACGCTGCCGGCAGCATCACAACTTCTATAAGCCTTCAGGCAAACCGCAATCTGGAATGTTTGTTTCTGAAAATCTGAAGGTAAATGGGCACAATCAACCGTGCATGGATTCTTCGCGCGGGCGCTCAGAATGACAGCGCTGGGGGAAGGAGCTTACTCCATCCGCAGCAACTGCATGGGCTCCACTGAGGCCGCCCTCCGCGCAGGCAGATAGCAAGCCAGCAGCGCCGCTGCCAAAAGCACCAGCCCGACGATGCCAAAGGCGGAGAAATCCATCGCGCTCACGCCAAACAGGGTGCTGCGCATCGCGCGGCCCACAAAGTACGCGCCCACCAGGCCTAGCCCCAGTCCACAGAAAGCCAGAATGACGCCTTCCTTCAAAATAAGCGTGACCACGCGATTGCGCGTAGCGCCCAGCGCCATGCGCAACGCGATCTCATGCGAGCGTTGCGCTACCGAAAATGCCATCACGCCGTAAATTCCAAGTGCCGCCAGCAGCAACGCCACAACAGCAAAGCAGGTAAAGAGAATCAACGTGAAGCGATCATTCGCCAGCACCTCATCACGCACCTGCTCCATCGTGCGTGGCTGCGCCAGCGCGATTTGCGGATCGACAGCATGTACAGCTGCCGCAACGCTATTTGTCATCGATGCCGGATCCTCCTGCGTTCTTACGGCTACTGCCGCGTTGGGCCAAGGAATCTGCCAGAACGGTATTTCCATTTCTGGGTAATCCTCCCGGAAGCCGCGAGAACGCACGTTGTGAAAAACTCCCACAATCTGCCATTCGATTGGAGGACCGAGTTTCGTTACGCCGGGAATCAGCTGCTCCACGAGCACCCGCTTCTGCAACGGGTCCGCGCCTTTCATGAATTTGTTGACGAATTCCTCATTGACCATAGCAACCTTCACGCTCGTTGCAGTGTCCTGGTCGCTAAACATGCGTCCCTTCACCAGCCGTATGCCATAGGTCTTGAAATAGTCCGGCGTCGCCATGCCGAAAGAGGTGAGAGGCCGCTGCGAAGGATCGGTATAGGCAGGCTTGTCGGCAAGCGCAAAGGGCATACCAAAACCCGTCCCAAAAAGCGGGATACCTGAAGAAACCGAAGCATGCGATACCCCCGGCACTGCTTGAATGCTGGCCAGCATCTGGCGGTAATACGCAATAATGTGTTCCGGATCCTTCGGACGCGAATCCGGTTGTGAAAGATAGAACGTCAGCACGTGGTCGGTCTTCACTCCCAGATCCACGCGCTGCAGATTCAAGAAGCTGTGAATCGCCAGCCCGGCTCCGGCAAGCAATGCAAGCGCGAGCGTAAATTCTCCAATCACCAGAGCCCTGCGCAGCTGGTGCCGTCCCACGCTTGTTCCCGAGCGGCCTCCTTCTTTCAACGACTCAGCCGGGTCGATGCGGGAAGCAAGCCAGGCGGGAATGCATCCAAAGAGCAGCCCGGCCAGCGTCGTCGCTGCCAGCGTAAAGAGCAGGATGGGGAAATTCAGGCTCAGGTCGGCTTCACTCGGCAGCGTGCCTTCCGGCATCACCGCGATCAGCCCATGCAGCATTGCATAGCCGACGCCGACACCGAGCGCTCCGCCAAAGAGCGCAAGCAGCAGGCTCTCTGTCAGCAGTTGCGTAAAGATCGTCCGCTGCGTTGCCCCCAGCGCGCTGCGCACAGCCATCTCCTTTTGCCGCGTCATGCTCTTGGCCAGCAGCAGGTTCGCCACGTTCACGCAGGCAATCAGCAGCACGAATGCAACTGCCCCCATCAGCAGCCTCAGCGTCAGGATGCGCTCACTCGGCAGGAAGTCGTTCTTGAGCGGCTCGACAAACGCGCCCCAGCCCTTGTTGCTCTTCGGATACGCCTGCGCGATGTGCGCCGTTACCGCATCCATATCTGCCTGCGCCTGCTTGATCGTGACGCCCGGCTTGAGCCGGCCCATCGCCAGCAGCCAGTGAAAGTCGTGGTTGACCTGCTCCGGTTTGAAGACAAGAGGCACCGTCAATTGCGCGGGCAGCCGATCCTGAAACCCTGCCGGAAGCACGCCGACAACGGTATAAGGCGCGCCATCGAGCTGCATCGTCGTACCGATAATTTTGCGGTTGCCACCCAGCTTCAGCCAGAGCTTGTGCGTAAGCACCACGACATGGTTCTTGCCCTCCTGACCTTCCTCAGGAAGAAATCCGCGACCGAGAAAGAACGCCGTGCGCTGCATGCTCTGAAAGCCAACTGTCACGCTGTTGCCGGGGACAAACTCCGGCTGGTCCTTGGTTGCGATATTGAAGGAACCGCCCGTCCACGCGTTCAAATCTGAAAACGATGTGCTCTGCTGCTTCCAGTCGAGATAGTCGCCCGCCGAGATTCCGTTGCGAAAGCCCTGAATCTTCGACCACACCATGACCAGCTGATCCGGCTCGGGATACGGCAACGGGGCCAGCAGCGTTGCGTAATCGACGGTAAAGATGGCCGTGTTCGCGCCAATGCCCAGAGCCAGCGTCAGCAGGACGGTGATCGTTAGGCCGGGATTCTTGAACAGCATGCGCAGACTGAAGCGGAGATTCTGAAGCAGGTTTTGCATAACTCTCCTCACTGGCACCACAGAACTAATCTGTAACGACGAAGACTTCCGCAATCTCGCTTGAGAAAATTCGGCAGCCGAGATTCGGAGAGCATCTACGAATACATTCGTAGCAATTGCGCGACCAGAGCGCTTCCTCAGCTAAATAGCCCATTTTCATCGCTTCCGGCGTTTTGTCGGACGAGCCGGGCGTCCGGAACCGGACGCGTGTGTACATTGCCGGACACTACTACAGAGTCAACTACCGCAAGGTACAAGCCCGTACCCGAGCCATCCATTCGACAGCACTGACCATCGCGACAACTCGCGTATATACTCCTCGTGATCATTCGCTGCGTGGACTTCATGCCGCTTAAAGGCTTTTCAATCCGCCGGCTTGCGCTGTTTGCCGTGCTGCTTCTGGCAACTCCATTGCACGCCCAGGCGACTGCATGTGCTTCCGTACCGAAGCACGATCCGATCCCAGCCGAAGAAGCGTACGACCACGGAAAATACGACAGCGCAGAAAATCTCTACGTGCAGGCTCTCCTGCAGAAGCCAAACGATCTCGCGCTCTCAGTCGCGTTAATCCAGGCGCTTCTGCGCGAAGACAAGGTTGCCGATGCTGCCGTTAGAGCGAATAGTCTGGTGGCCGGGAATCCGCATTCCGCCGCGGCACTCACGGCGCTCGCCGAGGTGCAGCTCCGGCAGGGGCAACCCTGGCTCACGGTGCAGACGCTCGATTCGGCAGCCGTGGCGGACCCATGCTATGCGCGGCAGCACCTGATCCGCAGCCGTGTTTTTCGCATCGACTCGATGTACGCTTCCGAACGGAAAGAGCTGCAAGCGGCGTATGAAATCGACCCCTCCGACTCCGATATCGGCCATGCGTGGCGGCAGACCGTCACCCCGGCAAACGATATCGAAGGCACGGAAAAGGCTCTGGCCACGATGAGCAACCTGGATGCCGACCTTCGGGAGAAGGCGATGGCATCCGTCAACTCCATGCTGCCTCTGCTCTGGGAGAATTCTCAAACCTGCAAAAGCGCTCCCATTACAGCGCCGGTCACGATCCCCCTTACGCCGACGTTTCAGGACGCCAAGCACATCAACGGATATCGCCTTGATGTGCAGCTTGCGCAGGGTAAAGCCAAGCTCCAGGTCGATACCGCAGCCTCGGGCCTCTACATCACGCGCACTCTGGCGGAAGCCAACGGCTTTCAGCACTTGAGTGGAATGCCGCCTGGTACTGTGCATGCGGATAGCGTCCGTATCGGGCCGCTTGAGTTCCGCGACTGCATGGTCGGCGTCAGCGATGAGCCTTTTCCTGACAAGAGCGATGGTTTCATCGGCACGGATATTTTTGCTCCTTACTGGATCACTCTCAACTACCCGGCTGCAAAACTTGAACTGGCGCCGCTTCCCGTAGCCGCAGCGCATGAGGCGGGCGCGATACCCGGAGATCGATACATTGCGCCCGAGATGCGGGACTATTCGCCGGTTTACCACAAGCTGCAATACCTGATGGTGCCGGTTGTGCTCGACAAGAAGGAGCGCAGGCTTTTCGTGCTCGACACCGGAATGCGCGTCAGCACCATGACCTCCGACGTGGCGCACTCCATTTCAAAGACAAAGATAAATTTCACCAACAGCGTGCAGACCGTCTCCGGCTCGACGATGCAGATGTACCGCGACGGCTTTGACTTTCAGTTCGCCGGTCTCGCACTCGACAACCAGAGCCATATCCTCGAATTCGATCCCGCGATCATCGATCAGAACGCGAAGCTGGAAGTAGCCGGCCTGCTGGGTTTCGACATGCTGCATGCTCTGGTGCTTCATATCGATTATCGGGACGGGCTGGTCAAATTCGACGCCTCAGGTCCAAACCAGCCTACGGCGGTGCAGGCACAGATTGCCTCCGCTGCAACCACGGTTCCCGGAGTGAGCGAAGCAGCCTGCGAACAGTACGCGAACCAGAATACCGATCTGCCGATAAACACGATGATCGAGGCAAGCGTAAGCGGCGGGCTCGATTCGGGACATCTGAAACCGGGGGAGGCAATCTTTTTGAAGGCTGTCCGCGGATGGCAGGGAGATGGTTGCAACCTTTCTGCGGGAGCAGCCATTTACGGACATGTCGTCGCAGCGACAACGGCAAAAAGCTCTTCCGGCTCTCAACTCGCCGTGGTTTTCGATCATGGAGATTGCGCCGGTCGAGCGAAGAAAAATATCACCTTTCGGGTGATCGGCCTGGTTGCTCCTCCACAAGACCGCAAGTCATTTCACGACGCCATGCCCACGGAACTCGCTGGCGGAGGGAGAGACATCTCTCACGTCGCTGCGTCGATGGGTCTCAAAGACGACGAAAACCTGAACCCCGGCGGGCCTCCGCACACCGTGCATCCGGGAATCGTCGCCGACCTTCCCAGCATCAAGCTGATTCCCGAAGGTGGTCCGGAATGCAGCGTATTGCTTACCAGTACCGATCGCAGCGTCCGACTGGGCGGCGGCACGGAATTCATTTTGACCATGCAGGCCGCTCCGTAATCGGCATCAAATGCTCAGGCTTTCCCGGGAGCAGGATGCACACTTTGCGGAATTTACCGTCACATATCATCCGGCGTCCTCGGGCCAGGGCCGCGTCAATACAGGCTGATTATTCTCGGAAAGGCTTGGGCGCAGGAGTCGGCTGCGGGTGGGATGATGCTTTGTTGCGGAGTGAGATGGCTTTGTGCGGAGGTTTTGAGGAAGTCTGCTTTGCCACGGCTGAGTGCTTCCATCGAGACGCGCAACTCATCATACGCCCGTTCTATGGTGGGAAATCTGGAGGAAGCGTGACAATGAAATTCAAAGAGCCTGTCTCGCAGTTTGGCGGTTCGATTGCTAGTTATTTGACGGGAACCAAACAAGTATCTTGTCTTATGAAACGAATTCATTCATTTGTAATCCATAGGTAGTATGCGGCTCCGCTAACGAAGCATATCTGAACAAAGCACGTGCTCCGCTATGCGCAGTCCACGCAGGGGAGGGTCAATTATGATTTCTCAGGATCACGCGTTGCGCCAGTTCTTTCATGATGTTGTGGCCGAGTGCTATGGCGAACATGTTGGCATCAGTGACCGCGAGGTGACTACCTACATTGCCGATCTGCTGACGGACTTCTGTATCTCAGATCGCCTCTATCCGATCCGCGACGTGGAAGGCCGCCCGGTGAAGGAAGTCGGTGAAATGCTGCTGGCCTCCGACCCTGTGCACGGAAGCGCGCCCTCTTTTGACGCCGAGCGCGAAATCCGCAAGCATATCGGCGACTACGCACTCTTTTGCACAGGAATGTATCCTGAATCGGTACACAAATGGCGAGAGAACGAAAACGCCAACCTTTACGACATGATCCGCGCCGGCAAGGAGAGCTATTACATCGTCTCCCAATTCGATCTCTTCGAGTACGCGGTCGAGGCCCCGCTGTTCGGCAGGCTTTCTGAAGCCTTCGAAAGCTGTATGTTCGGCCTGAACCGGGTGCGCACCGAACTGGAGCGCAGGCTGCCGGGAACAGTACCGTCGCCCGGAGCTCAGAAGTTTCTAATGTAAGAGCCAATGGATCGAGACAGCAAAGCCGCTGCAGGTGCAGCGGCTTTGCTGTTCTCAGATGAGATTTCGCTTAGGTATCGACCATTATTCTGATGATCGGACGAAGACCTGTGCTGAGTGAGGCCGAGAATGCCAGCGGTCTCTCTGCAAGCCGAGATCGCATGGATTCTTCGCTACGCTCAGAATGACGATTTCGACAAATGTTGGAATCGACGAAAGCCGATATAGGGCGCGAGTCCTGAGGCGCAATCCTCAGACCTGCATGATTTCGGCTTCTTTTCTCCTGCTCATTTCGTCCATGCGCTTGATCTCTTCATCCGTCAGTTTCTGGATCTCTTCGAGCGAGCGCTTCTCCTCGTCCTCGGAGATCTTCTTGTCCTTGGCTGCCTTCTTGAGCAGGTCGTTGCCATCGCGGCGGATGTTGCGCACTGCGGTCTTGTGCTCTTCGAGCACTTTGTTCAGGTGCTTGACCACTTCACGACGGCGTTCTTCGGTCATTGGCGGCACTGGAATGCGTAGAATTTTTCCATCGCTCTGCGGATTGAACCCGAGGTCCGAGGCGCGGAGTGCTTTCTCAATTTCGCCGAGCACGCTGGTGTCCCACGGCTGAATGACGATCATGTTGGCGTCTGGAGTCGTTACCTGCGCCAGTTGGTTGATCGGCGTGTGCGTACCGTAGTAATCCACCTTCACCTGGTCGAGCATCGATACCGAGGCGCGCCCGGTACGCGTCGATGCCAGGTTCGTCTGAAAATCCTGCACAGCTTTTTCCATGCGGGACTTGAGCTGGCTATATATATCCTTAAGCGCCGGAATGCCGGCCATTACAGAGACTGCCATGGTTGTCTTCCTTTATCGCGGTCCAAAAGCCGTATTTTACTTCCTTGGGAGAACCGCGTCATCTTCGCGGAGATCGTTGAGAGTGCAGAAAGTGGACGATGTGGAATTGCCGCGCTCAAACGCCGCTTTAAGGCACATGGATGCCGAAAGCGCCCGACACCCGATCCAGTTCCGCGCGAATCTTCTGCCATTCGGAAAGCGTCTTGGCATCGAGCTGCAGATTGTAGATGAGCCTTTCGATTTCCTGAGCGTTGCTGATGGTGCTCTCGACCGCAACGTCGCCTCTCCTGGTCTTCTTGAAGTCGGAGAACATCGAGTCGGTCTGCTTCTCAAAACTGGCCACCAGTCCCTTGATATCTTTTTCCTGGCTGGTTCTGCGGATGGCGCTCTTCTTGAGGGCGGCGTCAAAATTCTCACGGAAAGACTTGGAATCTTCCTTCAGATTCTTCATCAGGGCTTCCACATCTTTATCGCTGACGCGTTTCTGCGCATGTAGAACGGAGAAAGGCGAAATGCTCATAAAACCGGCAAGTAGGACAGCACAGCAATAGAACAGCGCAGAACGGTTTTGTTTCATTCAGTGCTCCTTCCAGTACCAACTGGACGCAAATGGATCGGGGGATAGAGATGGTTCGAGAGTAGTCGAGTGGCACACAGCTCGGCGGCTGGCATCAATTCCCTCCTATAAGAATATTTGTTTCTGCAAATAGATGCCATTACTCTTGTCTTCATCGGACAGGAAATGAATATAAGCAAGCGCGGGCCTCTTACCTTCCATTCAGCCACTTTGCTGCTGGCCATCGACCTGATCGGCACCTTTGTCTTTGCCGTCGAAGGCGCCATGGCCGGAGAGCAGGGCGGTCTGGACATCCTGGGGCTGATGGTGGTCGCATTTGCAACCGCTCTGGGAGGCGGCATCATTCGCGATGTGTTGATCGGGGCGATTCCGCCGAATTCAGTTCGCGACTGGCGCTATCCGGCTGCGGCATTTGCCGGCGGCGCGGTGGTTTTCTTCCAAAGCAGCTTCGTCAACCGC
Source organism: Terriglobales bacterium (assembly GCA_015655315.1). Classification (GTDB taxonomy): domain Bacteria; phylum Acidobacteriota; class Terriglobia; order Terriglobales; family Acidobacteriaceae; genus Alloacidobacterium. The sequence goes on along the minus strand of JAATFH010000254.1, from coordinate 101 downwards.
GTTCCCGGATCGCTTATCGTAACGCTCGACGCTGCCGGGCTGGCTTTATTTGCCGTTGCAGGAGCCGCGAAGGCGCTCGACTACAACATCCATCCCTTTCT
>JAATFH010000008.1 GCA_015655315.1 Terriglobales bacterium | reverse complement strand
TCTTGCCGCGCCAACCAGTCCTGACGCTCGCCTGTAGCGCATCGCACAGGTTTCGCAGGGATTCGTCTATGCGATTTCGCGTACCGGCATTACGGGTACGCAGCAGACGCTGGCCTCCGATGCGGAACTGTTGGTGAAGCGCCTGCGAGCGTATACGGATCTGCCGATTGCCGTCGGCTTCGGCGTATCGAATGCCGAGCATTTTGCCACCGTCGGTCAATTCGCGGATGCGGCCGTTATCGGCAGCGCCATCGTTGCGCTGGTTGAGCAATCAACGCCGGGGGAAGCGCCCAGCTCCATCGCACGATTTATCAAGGGTCTGCGTCAACCTGTGGCGCTGGCCCGTTAATTCCGCCTCAAGATTCCAGGCAATTCAACTTCGACGCAGACGTGTTGTCATGCGCTTGATGGAAAGGACTACATGGATATTGCAGACTGGCGCAAAAAAATCGATGCCATCGATCTTCAGATTGTGGCGCTCCTGAGCGAGCGTGCGATGGCCGCGCAGGCCATCGGCAAACTGAAGCAGGCCACCGATCTGCCCGTGTACGAGCCGAACCGCGAGCGCCTGATTTTCGAAAGAGTGCGTGCAGCGAACAAGGGCCCCCTGCCCGATATCGATCTGGTGCATATCTATGAACGCATCATCGACGTGATGCGAGCGCTGCAATCGGATGAATTGGCTTCACAAAGATCCGCGTCCGCCAAGGGGCAGGACGCACGCGCAGGGGAGACAGGAAAGCAGTCATGATCGTTGCCATGCTGGAGCATGCATCCGAGGAGCAGATACAAAGCGTTACCGGGAGACTTCTGGAGCTGGGATTCAAAGTCCATCGCACTACCGGAACCGTGCAGACCATCCTTGCCGGTGTGGGAACGCCTTCGGCGTTCGACGTAAAGGATTTTCAGGTATTGGAAGGCGTTGCCGATGCCTATCGCATCTCGTCGCCCTATAAGCTTGCAGGCCGCAGCTTCCGGCCGGAGGGCACTGTCATTCGCTTCGCCAATGGAGTCACAGTGGGCGGCGAAGAAGTTGTCGTCATGGCGGGGCCGTGCTCGGTGGAAAGCCGCGAGCAGATGTTCGCCGCTGCGGAAAAAGTAAAAGCGGCGGGCGCGAAATTTCTTCGCGGCGGCGCTTTCAAGCCGCGCAGCTCACCGTACTCATTTCAGGGCATGGGGCTTGAAGGTCTCAAGCTGCTGCGCGAAGTCGGCGATGCGACCGGACTGCTCATCATCAGCGAAGTGATGGAGATTTCGCAGATTGAATTGATGATGCCTTACGTCGATGTTTTCCAGGTTGGCGCGCGCAATATGCAGAACTTCAATTTGCTGCGTGAGCTTGGACAGATTCGCAAGCCGGTGCTGTTGAAGCGAGGCATTGCGGCTACGATTGAAGAGCTGCTCCTCTCGGCGGAATATATTCTCTCGGGCGGCAACTACGAAGTGATGCTTTGTGAGCGCGGCATTCGCACCTTTGAAACCTATACGCGTAACACGATGGATATTTCGGCCATTCCGGTCATCAAGAAGCTGTCGCACCTGCCGATGCTTGGCGATCCATCGCATGGGGTAGGGCTGCGCGACAAGGTTCCGGCGATGGCGCGCGCCGCGGTTGCGGCGGGAGCGGATGGGCTGTTGATTGAGGTGCATCCGAATCCGGATAAGGCTGTCTCCGACGGCGCGCAGACGCTCTTTCCTGAACAATTCGCAAAGCTGATGCAGGAATTGCGCGTGATTGCTTCTGCCGTTGGTAGGACAATGGAATAATCATGCCGCTTGAGCGCATCGCCATTCTCGGAACCGGGCTGATTGGATGCTCGGTGGGAATGGCGCTGCGCCAGAATGGCTTTGCCGCAACCATCATCGGATGGGACCGCGATCCAACCCAGGCTGCAATTGCGCTGAGCCGTGAAGCCATTGATGTGACCGCGGAAGCGCCTCTGACTGCTGCCACCGAGTGTGATCTGATCCTGCTCAGCGGGCCGGTCTTCAGCATTCTCGACTGGCTGGAACAGCTTGCCCCTATTCTGCAACCCCACCAACTTGTAACCGACGTGGGCAGCGTGAAGCGCGTGCTTTGCGAGCATGCAGCCGAACGCTATAACCATCCGAATATGCCGGGATTTCTTCCGGGCCATCCGATGGCAGGCAAAGAAGTGGGCGGCGCGGCCAATGCCGATGGCGAGCTGTTTCGCGGCGCGGTGTGGCTGTTTACTTCAGGCGCGGGCGAGGCGGATATGTCGCAGGAAGCACAGGCTCACGCCATGGAGTGGCGGACCTGGGTGCAGCGATTCGGCAGCCACATTCTTGAGCTTGATGCCGTGCGGCACGACGAGTTGTGTGCTTGGGTGAGCCATCTTCCGCAGTTCGTTTCAACTGCTCTGAGCGCGCTGCTCGAAGACAAGTTTCCCGACGATGCGGATCTGCGCGCCATTGGCGGACGTGCTCTGCGGGAGATGACGCGTCTTGGAGCGAGTCCGTATTCAATGTGGCGCGATATTGCGCACACGAACACGGAGGCGGTGGCCGCAACTCTGCTGGCTCTGGAACAGCGGCTGACGCACCTGCGCGAGCACCTGAAGACACCGGAGCTTCGCGACGAGTTTGACCTGGCTAACCGTTTCCGCCTGCGAAACCCGCACAAGCCACAGGGATCGTGAAAGAAGTAATATATTTGCCATGCGCAAATCTGGTCTGACCACTGCCTGTCTTCTTCTTTTTTTTGCAGCCTTCCCATCGCTTCAAGCGCAACAGGCAACTACATTGCTCGTCGATGTGGATCATCGTCAGCAGACAAGCCTGAATGGTCCGTGGCATTACATCGTCGATCCCTACAGGAACGGCTGGGGCAATCAACCGGATAAACCAAATCTGAACGGCTATGCGAAGAACGGCACTCCTGTACCGGGCGGCGCGTTGCAGGAATACGACTTCGCGCAGTCGCCGACACTACAGGTACCGGGCGACTGGAATTCACAGAAGCCGGAACTCTTTTTCTACGAGGGAATGCTCTGGTATCAGCGGAATTTCGACTATCAGCCGAAACCGCACACGCGGGTCTTTCTCCATTTCGGCGCGGTCAATTATGCGGCGCATGTCTTTGTCGATGACAGCTACATATGCCAGCACGAGGGCGGATTTACTCCTTTCGACTGCGAAATAACCGGCGTGGTGAAGCCCGGTGCGAACTTTGTGGTGGTTGCGGCAGATAACCAGCGGCAGGCTGAGCGCGTTCCCGGCATCAAGACGGATTGGTGGAACTACGGCGGTATCACGCGCGAGGTTTCTTTGGTTGAGGTGCCGGAGAGCTTCATCGATGACTACTCACTCCAATTGCAGAAAGGGACGAAGAACCATCTTGACGGCTACGTGCACGTCGTCGGAGCTGCCGCAGGGCAGAAAGTAACGATCCACATTCCTGAGCTGAAAGTTGAACAGACAGCTGAAACGGATAGCGCAGGCAAAGCTGCTTTCTCGTTTTCCGCAGATGGCCTGCAGCTGTGGTCGCCCGAATCGCCGACACTCTATGGCGTGGACCTGCGGGCAGGCAGCGATGCTCTTAAAGATGACGTTGGTTTTCGTACAGTCGAGGTCAAAGGCGAGCAGGTGTGGTTAAATGGCAAGCCGCTCTTTCTGCGCGGCATCTGCATACATGCGGAAGCTCCCTACCGCTCGGGCCGTGCGTGGTCAGAGAAAGATGCGGAAACGCTGCTGGGGTGGGCGCATGAGCTTGATGCAAATTTTGTACGGCTGGCGCATTATCCGCACGACGAGCACATGACACGCGTTGCCGACAAGATGGGTCTTCTCGTGTGGTCGGAGATCCCGGTGTACTGGGGCAATGCGTGGACCAATCCTCATACTTTCGACGTTGCCAGCCAGCAACTGCACGAGATGATCCGCCGGGATAACAACAAGGCTTCGGTCATCATGTGGTCGATGTCGAATGAAACACCGATCAGTCCGGAGCGCACCGAGTTCATCGGGAAGCTGGCGGAGCTGGCGCGCCAGCAGGACTCGACGCGGCTGATTACTTCGGCCATGGTCATTCCCCACCGCGGTGCAGACAATAAAACAATCGTGATGGATGATCCGCTGGGAAAGTATCTCGACGTGCTTGGTTATAACGAGTACTTCGGCTGGTACAGCGACAAGCCAAGCGAGATAGCCGGGATCAAGTGGGAGAACCCTATGCGGAAGCCTCTCATCGTCAGCGAATTTGGAGCAGGGGCGAAGGCAGGGCTGCATAAGGATGCGGATTATCGTTTCAGCGAAGAGTATCAGGCGAATGTGTTCGAGCAGCAGTTCCAGATGCTGAATAACATCCCATCTCTTGCCGGCATGACGCCATGGGTGTTGATGGATTTTCGTTCGCCGATGCGGCAGTTGCCCGGCATTCAGGATTACTACAACCGAAAGGGTCTTCTCTCCGACAAGGGAGAAAAGAAGCAGACATTTTCAGCGTTGCGAGACTACTACAAGCATAGAAAACAACAGCCATAAAATAGGGCGATTCTTCTCCGCATCCGTTTAGACTGTCTTTTCCCGATCCATTTTATTTATCGAGGCCTCCATGAAGAACGTTCGTCTGATTCCATTGCTCTGGCTGTGTCTGTTAGCCACGGTATCGCTGGCCCAGGAAAAGCCGACAGCTCCTGAGGAAGATTACGTCAAAGCGCACTACACCAAGTACGAGTACCGCATCCCCATGCGCGACGGAGTGCACTTATTTACCTCTGTCTATGTGCCGAAGGACGCTTCGCAGAGCTATCCCTTCATGATCGACCGCACGCCTTACAGCGTCGCGCCTTATGGCGAAGATCAATATAAGAAGAGCCTCGGGCCGTCGGACGAATTTGAAAAGGCAGGCTACATCTTCGTGTATCAGGACGTGCGCGGGCGGTATTTGTCGGAGGGGAAATTCGTCGAGATGCGTCCGCATATCGATGACAAGAAGTCGCCGCAGGATGTAGACGACAGCTCCGACATGTACGACACGCTGGAATACCTGTTGAAACACGTGCCGAACAACAACGGCAAGGCAGGCATATGGGGAATTTCTTATCCCGGCTTTTACACCTCGGCGAGCATCATCGATTCGCACCCCGCTTTGAAGGCAGCATCGCCACAGGCGCCGATGACAAATCTCTTCAAAGGAGACGATGCCTATCATGGCGGAGCCTTCATGCTGGATGCGAACTTTGGCTTCTACACGTTTTTCAAGCCATTTGACGAACCGTCTTTACCGCCGCACGAAGTTCCTTTTGAGATGGGCACGCCGAACGCCTACGATTTCTATCTGCAGGCTGGCCCGACTGCGAATCTCGACAAGAAATATCTCAAGGGCTCGAATCCGCTTTTCAACGACCAGCTGTATCACACAACCTACGACGACTACTGGAAGGCGCGGGACCTCTCGGAGCACATGAAAAATGTGAAGTGCGCTGTGCTTGTCGTGGGCGGATGGTTTGATGCGGAGGATTTGTCCGGCCCCTACAACACCTTTTACGCAATCAACAAGTTCAATCCAGGAGCAACTACGACGCTGGTCGAAGGCCCGTGGGTTCACGGTGGATGGGCGCGCAGCAACGGCGATCACCTCGGAGACGCGCAGTTCAACGCAAAGACCGCGGAGTACTTCCGCAAGAATGTTCAGTTCCCATTTTTCGAGTACTACCTGAAAGGCAAAGGCTCGCCGCTGCCGAAGGCCTATGTCTTCGAAACCGGAACGAATGTATGGCGGACCTATGATGCGTGGCCGCCTCAGCAGGCGAAACCAAAGACGCTTTATTTCCACGGAGACGGCAAGCTATCGTTCGATCCGCCGACTGGAAACGGAGGGTCGGATGAGTACATCAGCGATCCGGCGCATCCTGTTCCATTTGTTGGCTACACGACCGACACGGTGCCGCAGCGTTACATGGTTGACGATCAGCGCTTCGCATCCACGCGTACCGATGTGCTGGTCTATCAAACTGATCCGCTGACGGAAGACGTGACGATTGCCGGGCCGATCTCACCCAAGCTGAAGGTAGCAACCACAGGCACAGATTCGGATTTCATCGTAAAACTCATCGATGTCTATCCCAATGATTATCCCGATCCGGAAACGACCACTGCCGGTAAGCGGGTACTCGACGTACCTCCGCTGCACATGGGGGGCTATCAGCAATTGTTGAGAGGTGAGCCGATGCGGGCGAAGTTCCGCAATAGCTGGGAGAAGCCCGAAGGCTTAACTCCGGGAAAGATGACGGAAGTGGATTTCTCCATGCCCGACCTCAACCACACATTCCGCAAGGGACATCGCATCATGGTGCAGGTGCAGAGTTCATGGCTTCCGCTGGTGGATCGCAATCCGCAAACCTTCACGTACATTCCGCATGCCAGACCGGAAGACTTCAAGAAGGCGACCGAGACTGTCTTTCACGACCGTGATGCTGCATCGGGCATCGAGGTCCTGGTGCTTCCGCAGCCTTAGGCGGTATCGAGATATAAGCGCAAGCGAAAGTATTTATTTCAGCAAAGGATTGTCATCCTGAGCCGCAGCGAAGGATCTGTTTTTCTTTTCGGAGAGCGAAAATGTGGGCGGAGCCAGGAAAAAGCAGATCCTTCGACTGCATATGACGCAAAAAACGCGTCATACGCCGCTCAGGATGACAACCAAGGTGTTCTATATGTCGATACAGCCTCATCGTTTATGGAATGCGAAAGCGATTTGCTTAGCTTCCGAGTTGATAAGGAAATGTGAATCGTCCGATCTGGATGAGTGACTTGTCCGCAGGCGGCCAGACGCGGAAAGATTCAACGCGGGTAATGGATGCGTTTCTGACGGCCTCTATGCTGCCGAGAAATTTGCCGCTCGCGGCTTCATAAAAGTTGATGGTGAGCGAATCTTCGTTGTGCTTCCAGCCAATCAGGTACTCACCGGCGCCGAGCTGCACCTCGCCAATCTTCATGGGTACCTGGACGATGAAGAAGTGAGAGTATCTGCCTTCCGCGGAATATCCGGCAGTGATCAGAACGACTCCAGCGATATATTTTCCCTTACCATCGGTAATGCCCGAAGCTGTACGCAGCTCGGTTTCGATGCGCTCCTGAATGACGGGCGCGCGCGCGGGAATGAGCGCTTTCAACTCCGTATCGGTGGCTACGTGCCATGATCCGGGCCTGGTATCCTGGGCAAGAGTTCCTAATGTAATCGTCAAAAGTACAAATGCGGCAAGGAATCTCTTGATCAGTTTTGTTCTCAACTCAGTCAAGATGTACTATCCCCCGTTGCAGTGCCGTGGTTGCGGCCTGCGTTCTGTCATTGACTCCCAGCTTACTGAGAATGCTGTTGATGTGGGTCTTCACCGTCGCCTCAGAGATAAACAGATCGCCCGCTATTTCCTTGTTGCTGCGGCCGCCTACAATCCGCTTCAACACATCCAGTTCCCGAACGGTGAGGGACGGTCCTCCCATGCGCTCGGCAAGCCGCTCTGCTACAAAAGCAGGAATGCGCGATTTGCCGGCGTGCACACTTCGTATGGCTTCGGTCAGCTCGTCGGCGTTCATGCCTTTCAGCAGATATCCTTTGGCTCCTGCCTGAAGCGCGCGATAGATATCTTCGTCTCCGTCAAACGTTGTTAAAACAATGATGCGAGCGCCCGGATGCTGACGGCGAATCTCGGTGATCGCATCCACGCCATTCTTATTCGGCAGACGAAGGTCCATCAACGTGACGTCGGGATTGTGCTTGCGGTACAGCTCGATGGCCTGCAAGCCGTCTGCGGCCTCGGCGACGACCTTCATGTCCGGAAGCGTGGAGATGAGTGCGACGAGCCCCTGCCGCACAATATGATGATCGTCTACAACCATGATCTGAATCAATTCAGCCATATCTTCCTTCTCAAAGTGCAACTTCCACTTGAATTTCAGTGCCTTCATTCCGAGCGCTTGTCACAGTAATGCGCGCTCCGATCTGTTCGGCACGCTCGCGCATGCCTGTCAGCCCAAAATGTCCATTTCGCATCAATTTTTCCGGATCGCCTTCGAATCCCCGGCCATCGTCCCGGATCGTCATGCGCAGTAACTTTTCCTGAAACAGCAAGGTGACATTTGCATTCTGGGCCTGCGCGTGGCGAACGATATTCGTCATAGCTTCCTGACCAATGCGAAGCAGTTCCGCCTCAATCCGCTGGTCAATGGGACGAAATGTTCCGCTCACCTGCACGCGGGTTTTTACATTGCTGTTGGCGGTGATTCGTTCTGCGGCCTGAGTCAGTGCCGATGCCAGGTCGTTCTGCGCAGCGCTCTGGGAGCGGAGATTCCAGATAGAGCTTCGCGCCTCGGCCAGGCATTCACGCGTGAGTGTTCGCGCCTGCTCCAGGTGCTCCCGTGCAGTATCGGTAGATGTCGTCAGCAGGCGCGCCACCACTTCCAGTTGCACCGAGACGGCAACGAAACCCTGTGCCAATGTGTCGTGAATTTCACGTGCGATACGGCTGCGCTCGGCAAGCACGGCGCTGAATTGTGCTTCCACGCTATGCACACGCCACCTGTAAGCCTCATATACCAGCAGCGATAGAGAGGCCAGAACGAGCAGGTAGAACCAATAGGTCTGATAGTAATGCGGGCGCAGACGAAAGCTGAAGATCGCGGCCTGCTCGCTCCAGATCCCATCGTTATTGCATGCCAGGACATGAAAGGTATGCCGTCCCGCAGGAAGATTCGTGTAGTACGCTACCCGCCTCGTGCCCGCGTCTACCCAGTCTTTATCCAGGCCATCAAGTTTGTAGCGGAATCGAACCTTCTGCGGTGCGACAAAGCTTAAGCCTGCATATTGAAAGGCAAACCTCGTATGACCGGGCGCGATTTCAACGCCGCTGTTGATGGGCGATGCAGCGTCATCCACCAGAACCTGCTCGACAGCCACAAGTGGAGGGACGCGGTTCACAGGCATGTGCGCGGGATCGACCGTGGCCACTCCACGTAGCGTCGCAAACCAAAGCGTTCCGTCTTTTGCTTTCCATGATGCCGGATGACCGCCGCTGCTACATTCGCTGATGCGCATGCCGTCCGCTGTGCCATACATATCAGGAGAGATCGAAGCTGCAGCGCCAGAGG
>JAATFH010000236.1 GCA_015655315.1 Terriglobales bacterium | reverse complement strand
TCCACCACCTCGCCAGCGGCGATCTGGTTGGCAACCTGATCGGAAAGAATGTGGATGCGTCCCATCTGAAATTCACCTTAGCAGGTTGTTCAGCGCGTAAAACCAAGACGGTGTGTGCAAAAAGAGAATGGCGGCCCCGGCAAACAGGGTCGCCACGGTTGTCATTTCCGCCGCGCGTCAGCGCTTCTTAGTCTTGCTATTTGCAGGAGCCTTCTTCGCTGGCGCCTTGCTCTGTTTCTTTGCTGTCACACTCTTGGTTGCCGGCGCAGCCAGACGATCGCCCAGAACATGCAGACGCAGAAAATTTGTTGAGCCGGATTTGGTCCGGGTTCCGGCGACGATGCCAAGAATATCCTGCGGGTGCGCATGTCCGCCCTCTTCGAGAAGTTGTTCTGCCATGTCCACCATCTGTTCGGCGGTGTGAGCTTTCTCGCATTTGATGGGATGTACCCCCCAAAGCAGGGTCATACGATTGATGACGGAGTCGATGCTTGATAGAGCATAAATGGGCGGCTTGGGGTGGTACTTCGACAGTTGTCTCGCCGTCGTTCCAGTCTCTGTGAAGACGGCGATAGCGGCCAGATCCAGATCCTCGGCAGCATGCGCCATCGATTCGCAGATTGTTTCGGCCACAGAGAGCCGGATATGGCCCGGCAGCCCGTTATGCACCGGGACCTCCGGTTTATGCGATTCCGTTTCGATGACGATCTTGGCCATCATCTTGACGGCCTCAATGGGGTACTTGCCCGCGGCGCTTTCCGCCGAAAGCATGACCGCGTCGGTTCCGTCATAGACGGCGTTGGCTACATCGCTCGCCTCGGCGCGTGTCGGGCGCGGGTTCTCGATCATGGATTCCAGCATCTGCGTCGCGGTAATGACAGGCTTGCGATGCTCGGCGGCGCGGCGAATGACGTGCTTTTGTATCGCAGGAACCTTCTCCGGCGGCATTTCAACGCCGAGATCGCCACGTGCGACCATGACGCCGTCCGTGACTTCGAGAATGCTTTCCAGGTTGTCGATGGCCTGCGGTTTTTCGAGCTTGGCAACCACCCAGGTATCGGCGCCCATGGCCCGGATGCGGTCCTTGACCAGGCGAACATCGTCCGCCGTGCGGACAAAAGAAACCGCGATGGCATCGACGCCGCTTTTTACAGCAAATTCCAGGTCGCTCTCGTCCTTCTCGGTGAGCGACGGCACCCGCACCGCCATACCCGGCAGATTGATCCCTTTATGTTCGCCGAGCAGTCCGCCGTTGATCACCTCGCACTGGACATCTTCGCCGGAGATATGAAGCACCAGCAGTTCAATCAGGCCGTCCGAGAGAAGAATGCGCGCTCCGGGCTCAAGGTTTTCGGCGAGTGTGGGAAAGGTCGTGCAGATGATAGCGGCTGTGCCAGGAATATCGCGGGGGGTGATGGTGAGGTGTTGGCCGGCTTCGAGTTGAATGGGAATGCGATTCTTGAGACGCCCTGTGCGGATTTTCGGTCCCTGCAGGTCGCCCAGGATACAGATGGGCTTGCCTTCTTCCGCAGCTACCTTGCGGACCATTTCGATCAGCTTGAGTTTCTCCGGCTGGGTTCCGTGGGAAAAATTGAGTCTTGCTACGTCGAGACCGGCGCGTACCAGTTCGCGAAAAGTTGTTTCATTGCTAGATGCGGGCCCAAGTGTGCCCACAATCTTGGCGCGGCGGTCATTGCCGGAACCGGCAACCGTAAAATTCATCCATCCCCCAGACATTCGTGTGGTCCTGCGCTATTTTAACCCGTTCGTATGACAGTCCGGTGTTCAGGCGGTCTGCGTCTTTCCCGGCGCGGGAAAATTCTCTTCGTCGTCCGCGCTGGACGAAGAACTTGAGTTGGCAAGAGGGAAAACGAGTGCGTTGAATTCCGCGCCGATGAGGATGCTGGCGGAGACCATGTAGATCCAGACCAGGGTGGCCACGGTTGCGCCCAGCGAGCCGTAGACGACAGAGTAGTCAGTGACGCGCGTTACGTAAAGGCCGTAGAGCAGGGTGACAAGAAACCAGGTGATGGTGGCGAGGAGTGCGCCGGGCAGCACGCGCCGCCAGTTCTGCGTTTTCGGCGTGCCGAAGTGATAAATGACGGCGAGCACGGCCACACTGGTGAACATGGCGATGACCCATCGCACGAGGCGCCAGAGGAAGAGGACATACAGCCGGAAGCTGTGATCGGCGTTATCGATCATCCAGCGCTCGATCTGGTGTCCGAAGACGATCATCAGGGTAGCAAAAAACATGGGCACGAGCGTGATGGGGATGAGGCTGAAGGCGACAACGCGCTCGCGCCAGAAATTCCACGTACCGTGCGGCAGGCGATAGGCGCGGCGAAAGCCCTCCATGATCGAGAGCATGAAGCCGGAAGCCGCGAAGATGGTAATCGAGGTCGCCGACCAGATGAGACTGACCGAGCGCGCATGGTTCATCTGGAAATAGCTCTGTACCAGGCCCATCGTATCCGGCGGGAGAATATCGTAGAAGCCCGCGCGAATGTCGCTGAGCGTCTCTGTTTCTGGACTTAAGGCAAGCAGCGTTGTGCCAACCAGAAGCGCTGGAAAGAGACTGAGAATTCCCGAATATGCCGCGGCCTTGGCGGTGGTGAAAGCATTGTGGCGAAAGGCATTCCACGCCGCGCTTCGAAGACTCGTCCACAGGGAGTGCAGCATACCAGTCGAGACTAAACCAAGCTAAGATGCGAGGTAAGTAGCAGAATAGCGTCCCTTTTCCGAATCGATTCTAGGCTGTATCGACATATAGAACACCGTGGTTGTCATCCTGAGCGGAGTATGACGCGTTTTTTGCGTCATGCGCAGTCGAAGGATCTGCTTTTTAACGGCAGCGCCAATATTTTCGCTCACCGAAAAGAAAAACAGATCCTTCGCCTCGGCTCAGGATGACAACTCTTTGCTGAAATAAATACTTTCGCTTGCGCCTATATGTCGATACCGCCTAGAACCTTACCGGTTCAAATCACCCGCATCCACAAATTTACCGGTGCGGTTGAGTG
>JAATFH010000504.1 GCA_015655315.1 Terriglobales bacterium | reverse complement strand
CGAGAAGCGACTCCATCATGGAGCGCTCTGGCTCGAGCCAGCCGCGTTCAAAGGCCGCGTGCAGCATCTAATACTCGCCCGAGACCTGGTAAGCGCCCATGGGAATACCGAAGCGCTCGCGGGCAGCGTGGATGACGTCAAGGTATGGCATCGCCGGCTTCATCAGGATCATGTCGGCACCTTCGGCGAGATCGAGCTCTATCTCTCGCATCGCCTCGCGCAGATTGGCGCCGTCCATCTGGTAGCTGCGCCGGTCGCCAAACTGAGGCGCAGAATCGGCCGCTTCGCGAAACGGTCCGTAAAAAGCTGATGAAAATTTCGAGGCATACGAAAGGATCGGCACCTGCTCCAGACCCTCTTCGTCCAGCTCATCGCGAATGGCAGCCACGCGACCGTCCATCATGTCGCTGGGAGCAACGATATCGGCTCCAGCCTTGGCCAGCGAAAGCGACGCCCGCGCAATCAGCCGGACGCTTGAATCGTTCTCGACCTCGTAGGATTCGCCCTGCTTCTTCACAATGCCGCAATGCCCGTGCGAGGTGTACTCGCAGAGACAAACGTCCGCAATCAGCAGAAGATTTTTTAGCGCCGAGCTCTTCCTGAACTCACGCAGAGAGCGCTGCACGATACCGTCGTCGGCCCACGCGCCCGATCCCTGGTCGTCTTTGGCCTCCGGAAGCCCGAAGAGCAACAATCCGCCTATTCCCAGCGCGGCGGCGCTCTCCGCTTCCTTCAGCGCTTCGTCAATGGAGAGATTAAAGACACCCGGCATCGAGCTGATCTCATTCCGCACACCCTCGCCGGGGCAAATAAACAATGGATAGATAAAGGCAGAGGGTTCCAGGTGAGTTTCGCGAACCAGCGAGCGCATAGGCTCGCTCGACCGCAGGCGGCGCAGCCGCGTAACAGGGTATTCCATGCTTCTATTTTATGTCCCTGCTGCTGAATCATGGGTAATGGGAATTCAAGGGCATGGGTGATTTGCCCCTTATTACCGGCATCGGACCGTCATTCTGAGCGAAGCGAAGAATCCAGCCAATATTTCGTTTGGCACAAGCCTGAAAAGTTTCTTGCACGAAAAGTCGCCATTCTTTTCGCTAATACCGAGCTTCGTCTGGATTCTTCGCTTCGCTCAGAATCACAGCGGACTATCAGGGCACGGCAATCTGCTCGTACTCCTGGCCCGAAGGCGCAGGCAGCAGGACCCACAACGTATAGATCGCCAGAACCGTTCCCGTGAGCGGTTTGATCAGTGTAAGGAACGCCGTGACGAGAGCGAGCGTTCGCGCCCAGGGAGCGCGGCGCAGCAAACCAATGCCTGTGATCACCGCCAGTAAAGCACGGCCAAAGATCAGTACTGAGATAAACTCCGGCAGCCACATCATGTGGGGAAAGGGAAATCCCGGCCCGAAACCATAAAATCTGTGACCGCCGTGGCCCCAGACTCCCCAGCCGCCGAATACGCCGGCAACGAATGGCAGGGCAATGAGCCATCCCACGACGCTCCAGGCCGCCCACAATATCCAAAGAACGGAAACCGTCTGAATGTGCCGTTGCACCCGTGAATACGCTGGAGGGCGCGCAAGCGGCATAGGCGGCACTGATCGCCCGCACTTTAGGCAGACCTGCTCAAAGGCCTGCATCGCTTGTCCACATCCGCTGCAGTACATCGTACGAATCCTCCTGCAAAGGAGCTACGCACCCAGTTGCCTGCCGGTTCCGCAAATCACGGTTACCATGGATTCTATGCCCCTGGTGAAGCCGATCCCGTCTCCGGTCGAGGACTGCAGCCGCAGTGTCCTCGAATGGGACAAATTTCTTGCCTTGCTGACCGGGTATTCAGTTTCTTCCATCGGGCGTACGTGGATTCTCAATGCCAACCCGTCCACCGACCGCAACTGGCTCGATCGGGAGCACTCTCTCGTCGAAGAAATGCGCCTGCTTCTGTGCGAAGGCGTACAGCCGGGATTAGGCTCCCTCTTCGACCCGACCGATCGGTTGAATAAATCCCGCATTGAAGGAGCGGCGCTCGAGGCCGAGGAGATTCGCGATCTCCTGAACCTGGCCGACGATATTTCTGGCTGGGTATCGCTGCTGCGGCTGCCTCCGGAACGCGTGCAGGACAGAATTCCCGGGCTCAAAGCCATCTCCGCGCCACTGCTCACAAGCGACCTGCGTCCGCTGGTCGATTCGCTGCGAACAAAAATGCTTCCCGACGGCACCCTTACCGACGACGCCTCGCCCGAGCTGCGCCGCATCCGCCGCGAGATGGAACGGCAACAACGCGCCATCGAAGACAGCCTGCGTTCCGCTCTGCGCCGCCTGTCAGATGGAGGCAGCACACAAGACGACCTCATCACCATCCGCGGCGAGCGCTTCGTCATTCCCATAAAAAGCGAGGTCAAGCGGCGAGTGCAGGGCGTGATTCACGGAGCCAGCTCCAGCGGCCAGACCGTGTATCTGGAACCCCTCGAAACCATCGAGCTGAACAACGATCTCGTGCGCCTGTTCGAAGACGAGCAGGCGGAAATTCACCGCATCTTTCTCGCCATGACGCGCCAGATTGCTGGATACGCCGACGTGATCGGCCAAGGCGCAGCCGTGCTGGCCGAGGTGGAAACGCTGTTCGTGCGCGCGCGATTCGCGCAGGAGTTCGCCTGCGTGCGCCCCAGGTTCAGCGAAGAAGCTTCTGCCGAATTCGAGCTGAAGCAGGCTCGGCACCCGCTGCTCGAAAAGCGTCTGCGCGCCAGCGGCGGAAAAATCGTCCCTCTCAGCCTCGGGCTTTCCAGCGAAGAGCGTCAGCTCATCATCAGCGGCCCCAACACGGGCGGCAAAACAGTCTCGCTCAAAACCGCCGGGCTGCTGTCGATCATGGCGCAGGCCGGTATTCCCGTTCCCGCAGAAGACGCCGTCTTTCCCGTCTTCGAAAACATCCTCGCAGACATCGGTGATTCGCAGTCCATTGAGCAAAATCTCTCCACCTTCTCGGCGCACATCGTCAATCTGAACCGGATCGCGCAGGTCGCCGGTTCCGGATCGCTCGTCCTGCTCGATGAGCTGGGCTCGGCAACCGACCCGGAAGAAGGCGCGGCTCTCGCCGTCGCCATCGCCGCGCACTTTCTTCGCTCGCGCGCGTGGTCGATCATCTCCACGCATCTCACTTCGCTCAAGGTCTACGCAGCCAACCACTCCGGGGTACGAAACGCCGCCGTCGGCTTTGACGAGCACACGCTCGCACCAACCTATGAGCTGCGGCTTGGCGTGCCGGGTGCATCTGCCGGTATCAACATTGCGCAACGTCTTGGATTGAATCCCGAGATCGTCACAGCCGCCCGTTCCCAGCTCAACACCCAGACGCAGGACATCGCCAGCTTCCTCGACCGCCTCCACACACAATTAGAAGAGCTGGACAAAGAACGCAGACGTGTACAGCAACTTGAGCAAGAGTTGGCGCGGGAGCGCAACCGGCTCGCAGCAGAAGGCATGAAGGAGTGGCGCGCAAAGGTGCGCGAGCTGGAACAGAAGCTGCAATCCCTTTTGAAGGATTTCGAGTATCAGGCGCGCGAAACCATTAAGGCGATCGACGACCGCGCCGCGCAACAGAAGCTTTCAAAACACGCCGAGCAGCGCATCGCGCGCCTGCGCCGTGAATTTCAATCCAGCTTCAACTCCACCGTGGTCGCCGACAAAACCGGGGCCGACAAGGACGACCAGCATGCGAGTCCGCACCTGGTAAGAAACATCGCTGCCGGCGATACAGTGAAATTGCGAACGTTGGGCCGCACCGGTATTGTGCAACGCGAAATCGACACGAACACCTTCGAGATCGCCATCGGTCCGATGAAGATGCGTGTCGCCCGCGACGAAATCGCCGAAGTCATCCCCGTCCGTTCGAGTCCGATTGAAGCGGCGCGCAGGCGCGGCGTCTCTGTATCCGTGTCTGATCCCGATCCTGAGATGCGTTCTGAGATCAACCTGATTGGCAGAACGGTAGACGAGGCCTCGGCTGAAGTCGAAAAATTTCTCGACCGCGCCTATCTCGCGGGCCTGCCGCGCATCCGCATCGTACACGGCACCGGCATGGGCATCCTGCGGCGTGCCTTGCGTTCCATGCTGGAGCGCCACCCGCATGTAGCGTCGATCACCGAACCAAGTCAGGCAGAAGGGGGAGCCGGAGCGACAGTAGTAGAGCTTCGCAGTTGAACCCCCCGATCCCGTCCTGAACAGAGGGAACGTTCCTGTGGACGGCCCCGAAACCCAGTGCTACGATACCTCGCAACACAGGGGCATTTTTATGATCCGGGTCATTACGGTCGAACGAGAGTACGGAAGCCAGGGAGCGGAATTCGCTCATCATCTTGCCCATCGCCTGCAATGGAAGCTCATCGATCAGTGCCTCATCGACGAGATTGCCGCCAAGGCCGGTGTCACCAAGAAGCTGGCCGAGAGCTGCGATGAACGTCTCGATCCCTGGTATTACCGCTTCGGCAAAGCCTTCTGGCACGGTTCTCTCGAGCGGTTGCCTGCCATTGCGGATCCATCCATTTTCGACGCGGAACGCATGGTTGAATTCATACGCGATTATCTGCAGCAGCAGGTAAAGGTCGGCCACTGCGTCATCGTAGGCCGGGGCGCAACCAGCGCTCTGCTTACTACGCCCGGAGTCTTTCATATCTTTGTGCACGCTTCCATGAAGCGCAAACTGGAATGGTTTGCGAAGAATTTTCCGCAACATGCCGATGAATCGGAACAGGAAATCCTGGCAACGGACAAAAGGCGTGCCGCCTATGTCCGGCGCTTCTATAACCGCGACTGGACGGACTACCGCCTCTATCACCTCATGCTGAATTCCTGCATGGGCTTCGATGCGATGGTGAACGCGACGATCGAAGCCGCCGGACTATCTGCGTCCGTTCCAGAAACTGCCAAACTCTAACACCGATGTTTGGTTGCCTTCATTTAATTTTTCCTACATTCTCGCATCTGCGATTCTGTGTAAATTTCTTTTAATCCCTCTAAACCGAGCCTCTGCATTGCTTTGGCTCCCCGCGAAAACTCCCTCCCACAAGCAGGCAACCGAATCCATTCGCAACATCTTCCGACAGACAGTGTCACAACGTCTGTGGGTTGAGGGGCCCATGGAAGAAAGCATAGAAAGGCCGATCGCTCCTCGAAACCTGCGGATGGCAGCCAGGGAAACGAAGGAAGATGGCAGGGTATCACGATGAAAGCAACACGGGTCCTACAAATTTTCGCTCTGGCAGCATCGCTGTTGAGCTTCCCCGCCGTATCACGAGCGCAGGTAAGTATCGGAATCGCAGTCAACATTGCCCCTCCAGCTCTACCTGTTTATGACCAGCCCATTTGCCCCGGAGCGAATTACATCTGGACGCCGGGCTATTGGGCATGGAATGGCTATGACTATTACTGGGTGCCGGGCACCTGGGTGCAGGCTCCTTCGTACGGTTTGTTATGGACACCGGGATGGTGGGGCTGGGGCAACAATGGATATTTATGGCACGCCGGATACTGGGGTCCGCATATCGGCTTTTATGGCGGCGTGAATTACGGCTTCGGCTACTACGGTAGAGGTTACGAGGGCGGTTATTGGCGCGGGAACAACTTTTACTACAACACAGCAGTCAGCCGCGTGAACACTACCGTCATCCGGAATGTGTACGTCAACAGGACCGTCATTAATAACGTCAACATCAATCGCGTGAGCTATAACGGCGGGCGCGGTGGCATTGAAGCACGTCCCTCTGTGCAGGAGGATACAGCCCTCAGAGAGCGTCGTATGGGAGCTATCAACGCGCAGGTCGCACACGAAAACGTCGCAAAACAGGATCGTGCGAACTTCTTCAAGAGCAATCGCGGCGTGCCGGCAACCGCGGCCTTGGCTCGGCCCGCAGCTTCCGTCAATGATTTTCACCGGAACTCGATTCCAGCCAGGCCAGTCAACAGCCCCACGAATCGGCTCGACCAGGGAAACCGTCCTGCAAACAACATGACGGCGAGGCCGGATATACGCCCCACACCTCAAAACCGACCGGAGAACACAGCGCGGCCTGTAACGAACGGACAGGCCGGCAATGTGAACCATCCAGCGCCTGCCCAGCGGCCGAACACGAACGAGAATCGAGCCACCCAGCCACGTCCGTCTCCGATAACCAGACCGGAGAATACGGCAAGGCCGGCAGTACAACAGCACCGGCCGGAGAACTCGACTGCACGGCCAGAAACAAGACCAGCGCCGCAGCAACAGGCGAGGCCGGAACCACGGCAACAAACGCACTACGAATCACAGCAACCGCATTCTGCTCCGCAGGCGAGACCGGAAGCACAACCGCATCCGAGCGAGCCACACGGGGAAGAGCATCCTCATCGCTAAGGCACGTCGCACTGAACAGAAAAGGCCCGGATAAATCCGGGCCTTTTCTGTTTGCATTACACCAAAGCGCTCGAAACCATCACAGAGTCGAAAAGCTCCAATCCCTCTATTCCATGGCCTCGACTGCTAGGTCCGTAGTCCACACCGCATGTGCGAGAAACGCGTAGTTAATGAGTGCCGCCGTGTAACCATAGCCCCATTCCGGATGTTTTGGCGCTGCTGTAGCGTCTTTCACAACAGCGACCTCGAAACCCTGCTCCAGCAATTCTCGCAAGTGGGATTCGACACACATGTTGGCCAGCATTCCGCCCAGGATGATCTTGCTGATCTTCCGTTTGCGCAATTGTAGAACGAGGTCATTGCTCTCCGGCCCCCATACTCGATGCGGCACAACGACGATGGTTTTGCTGTCCTCGATATATGGCTTGAAGCGTTCCAGCCAGTCTGCGCCGGACCCTTCGAGGCCATCGAGATTCAAGACTCCTTTGCGAGCGAAATAACCGGATGTAGCTTCATCTGTTTCGAGAGGTCCGTTGAACTTCCACCCCTTGTCCGTTGGATAGAAATAATGAGGAGAGATGAAAACCTCGAATCCATGCGCCTTTGCGGCCTTGAAGATACGCTCCATGTTCTCGATGGTGTTGTTTTCCTTAAGGCTTTCGTGCACCAGTGGCCATGCCAGGCCTGTTTCACTCAACACATCATTCTGAGGATCGATGAATACCACCGCCGTGTCGTTCTTATCGATGTTCATGGTTCTCCTTCTTGATTGGGGGTTCAAAACACCATCACGAAAATGGCCTTAGGGAGCGCGACCGATCATCCGGTTGCTATGCTATGCAGTTTTACTGGTTTGATTTCCTAGGAATGTTTCGATGCGGCTTGCGATCTCTTCTCCGTGCGTTTCCAGTGCAAAATGTCCGGTGTCCAGCAGGTGGGTCTCTATAGTCTTGAGATCGCGGCTGTATGGTGCGGCACCTTCGGGCGGAAAAATGAAATCGTTCTTGCCCCACACGATCAGCATCGGCGGCTGGTACTTCCGGAAGAAGGCCTGGAATTCCGGATAGAGCGGCACATTCGTTCCGTAGTCGAGAAACAGATCCATCTGAATATCTCTGTTCCCGGAGCGATCCAGACCAACCTGATCCACCAGCCAGGTCGTCGGATCAAGCAGCGTGAGGTCGGACACGCCATTCTCATACTGCCAGCGTGTTGCCTTCGGTTCGACAAGGAAGTGAAGAGCGGCTCGATTCTCGGGGCTGGAATCCGCCCAGTATCTCTTGATGGGGTCCCAGAACTCGAGCAAGCCCTCATCGTAGGCGTTGCCATTCTGCACGATCAGCGACTGGACCTGCTCGGGACGCCGCAGCGCAAGGCGGTAGCCGACCGGAGCGCCGTAGTCCATTACGTACAGAGAGAACTTGTTGATGCCAAGTTGCTCGATGAGTTTCTCTACCACGTTCGTCAGATTCTCGAAGGTGTATGCGAACTCCTTGTGGTCCGGCATGCTGCTCTGGCCGAAGCCGGGATAGTCAGGAGCAATAACATGAAAGGATTCAGCCAGGCGCGGAATCAGATTCCGAAACATGTTGGACGAAGTTGGAAATCCGTGCAGAAGAAGGATGACCGGAGCATTCTGTGGACCGGCTTCACGATAGAAGACATCCAGATCATTTACACGAGCGGTCTTATGGTGCACGGCAAAGTGGTTCCCCGTGGAAGTGCCAGCGCTTGTCATGGTCTTTTCTCCATTAGTCGTTAACGATCGATTCAGTACACGATGCATGAGAACGGAGCGGTTGCTTCAGAGCCTGGGTCGCTCGGTCAGAGATTTACATCCGAACGGTAGACAAGCGGCCAATCGTACTTGCGCTTCAATTCATTGTTTAGGAAAGATTCGGATCCAGGGTCGCAGTCCAGTTACATCGCCCACTTGCGCGACAAGAGGACGACGATTTCTTGCCTTTCTTACGCGCATTTCTGAACGGGTTTCTCCGGCGCCCATCAATTGTGTACCCGAACCGGAAAGAAAACAAGTTCAAGAAATCTGGCGTAGCGAGGCCCACGCCATGCGTGGTAAACGCTGCTCTCTATCTCAGAGGCGAAGCGCAGCCTGGCATGTTACCAACTGTTTGTTCAGACCCGGATTCAATTCTTCGACTCGCGCACCGGTACTTGCCGGTCGATGGAAAATTGAACCTTCAAGGACGCGCGAGCAGTGCCGAGGCAAACGAAGAGTTTCTTGCCCGGCCCGCTGAATCCGTAATGGACATGCGCCACTCCGTCAGGGTCGATCCTGGTGACAATCGGTGGGTTTGGATTCACATCCCGGATGTCCACCGTGTTAATCAAGGTGGCTGTCGCCGCGATCACCTTTTCGTGCATCGCGCTATCGAGGGCCATCGGGACTTGCAAGTCGGGATTCGCATTGCTTTGATTACAGCCTGCTTCCAGACCCGCAATTATATTTTCGCGGGCGACAACCTGTTCTTCGAGGATCGGGTTGTCGCGGTACACGCGGTAGAAAAAATCATAAGCGCTCGATGCCCGGTCCAGCGGCCGGACCATGTGTAGATGATCTGCATGGATTTCCTGTGGCGGCGTAGTCACATCGCATCCATAGGTCGCACTGAAGTAGCCAACCACGCGGGCATGGGTCTTGAGATAGCGGCCAAATCGGTTTTCCGGTGGCGTGTCTTCGGATTCAAAGGCGCAGAACCGATGAATGCCATTTACCGAATCGTGCCCTCGCCAATTGTTTTCCAACTGCGTGAGAAAGGCATTATCGCTGGCATCGCTGAGATCGTTGAGCAGCGGATCTTTGTCATAGATGGAAGCGATCCTGGCGATCGGCGAGCCCTCGT
>JAATFH010000086.1 GCA_015655315.1 Terriglobales bacterium | reverse complement strand
CAGACCCTACTATTCCTGGCCCGCATTCGTCGTTCCCGCCTACGAGTGGACGATTCTCTTTGCCGGGCTTTCGGCGGCATTCGGCATGCTCGCGATCAACGGACTGCCGCAGGTCTATCACCCATTATTTAACTCGCCCAACTTCCGCAGCGGCGCGACCTCGGACAAGTTCTTCCTGTGCCTGGAGTCGACCGACCCGAAGTTCGATGTGGCCGAGTCGCGGTCGTTCCTCGAAGGATGCCAGCCGGTCTCCGTGGTGGAGGTGGAGTATTAAGACGATGAGCCATATCCGCACAACGGGGTCCCCGACGACAGGTCGTCGTCGACGGGGTGTAAGGGTCTTGTCCCTGGGAGCGCTGGCGGCGATCTCGCTGCTGGCAGGCTGCCGCCAGGACATGCAGGACCAGCCTAAATTCATTCCGCAGCGCGGCACTGCGTTCTTTCCCGATGGCCGCTCGGTGCGCCCGCAGGTGCTTAACACTGTGGCCCGCGGACAGTTGCATGAAGACCAGTACTTCTACACCGGCCTGGTCAATGGAAAAGAACAGGACGCGCTTCCCTTTCCGGCAACGCTCGCGGTGCTGGAGCGTGGGCAGGAGCGCTACAACGTCTATTGCACGCCGTGCCACTCGCGCGTGGGGAATGGCGAGGGCATGATCGTCGAGCGCGGCTATAAACCAGCAGGCAACTATCACGACGCCAAGCGCCTCGCGCAGCCGTTGAGCCACTTTTTCTATGTCATGACCAATGGCTACGGAGCCATGCCGGATTACTCGGCGCAACTGACCCCGGCTGACCGCTGGGCGGTCGCGGCATACATCCGCGCGCTGCAGTTGAGCCAGAACGCCAAGGAGTCCGACGTTCCGCAGGGCGTACAGGTAAAAAACCTGAGCGATATCGCCGAGCAGCAGGGACTTCCGGCGAGCTTTGCCGGACCGTGGCCCATCGCGCAGTCGACGTACGTGATGGCGAAGCCGGCAAACGAAGGAACTCCGGCGAATGCTCCGGCACAGAATCAGAATCCTCCGGCCTCGAAGAATCATGCGCCGGTTAACCCGAGCACGCCTGACGGCGGCGCGAAACAATAAGGATCAGAACGCATGGCACACGGCTATCACGAGAAAACATTGCCCGCTGACCTTTCGGCCCCAGCCTTCGTCAACGGCTGGCGGAGCCGGGCGCTCATCCTCGGCGTGGTGTTTTCCGTCCTCGGCATCATCCTCGGTTTTCTGGCGAATGACGGCTGGAACCACTTCCTGCGCGCATGGCTGATGGGTTTCATGCTCTGCTTCGGCTTCTGCTGCGGCGGCATGGCGCTGCTGATGGTCCAGTATCTCTCCGGCGGCAAGTGGGGACTGCTGGTGCGGCGGCCTCTGGAGGCGATGACACGGACGTTGCCGCTGGTCTTCCTCTACTTCCTTCCCGTTGGAATCTTCGGCGTCACGCTCAAGCAACTGTATCTGTGGGCAAAGTACCCGGATACCGAGAACGCGCTCAAGAATCATCTGATCAGTGCGGAGCAGGCTCATGCGATCCACTGGAAACAACCGATGCTCAACCCGGTGAGTTTCTGGGTCGTGATTCTGCTGTGCTTCGCCAGTTGGGCGCTTTATACCTATCTGCTGAACAAGTGGTCTTTGCAGCGCGACGCCGATCCTCAGCCGCATGTCCCTTACTGGCAGCGGAAATTTGAAAACCTCAGCGGTTTCGGGATCGTCCTCTATTCTCTGACGCTGACCGCAATCGCAATCTATTGCGTGATGTCACTCGACCCGGCGTGGTTCTCGACGGTATACGGTTTGCCGTTTCTTGTCGGCCAGGGGTATGCGGTGCTGGCGCTGATCATTCTTACCCTGATTGGCTTGTCGAAGGCCGAGCCCATCAAGACCATCTTCCGCGTCACGGAACAGCACGATCTGGGCAAGCTCTGCTTCGCCTTCACCATGCTGAACATGTATCTCGCCTTTGCCGCCTTCCTTATTATCTGGTCGGGCAATTCGCCGGAAGAGATTCCGTGGTATCTCGACCGCATTCGCGGCAACTGGGGCGTGGTCGCCACCTTCGATGTCATCTTCCACTGGCTGCTGCCTTTCACGCTGCTGCTCTCGCGCGACCTGAAGCGCATCAAGAGCCGCCTGGTCATCGTCTGCTGCATCATGATCTTCGCCCGCTGCTGGGATATGTGGTGGCTGATTGAGCCGAATTTCCCCGATGCCGCCCGTAACCTGCACTTCAGCTTCGGCATTCTCGAATATATTGCCGTGCCGGGAGCGCTGATCTCCTTCTGGATGGCGTACTACTTCTCGAACCTGAAGACCCGGCCGCTGGTTGCCACCAACGATCCGCATGTGGCGGAGATTCTGGAGCCTGAACATGCCCACGCATAACGAGCACGAGCACGAATCGCATAACATGCCCAGCTCCGTCAAAGAGGGCTATGAAGTTACAGATGTAAGCGTTCAGGGGATCATGGTCTTCCTGATCGGCCTCTTCATTTCGGTCGGCGTCTTCTTCGTCTTCTGCTTCGGCATGGGCAAAGTCATCAACAGTGCTTTGGAGAAGCGCGACGGTCCGCCCAACCAGTGGAACCAGGCGAATCTCCCCGCAGGCAAGCCGCGCAGCATGGAATCGAATCCGGCGATGCAACAGCAGCAGTTACAGCAGCTGACGCAGACCTTTCCCACGCCGCGCCTGCAGGGGGACGACGGCAATCAGGACACGGCCGATCTGCATGTGCGCGAAGACCTGCTGCTCGACAATTACAGCTGGGCCGACCGCTCGAAGGGTACGGTTCGTATTCCGATTGAGCGTGCCATGGAGTTGCTCGCGCAGCGCGGATTGCCGGTACAGCAGCAGACGCAGCAGACCGAAACGCTGATGGCTGGAGACAGCGCCATCTCCGTACAGGTGCCATTGACAGATGGCTTTGCCCGCACCGCCTATGAACAGGAGCTGCATCAGGGCACGGCGAAGGAGCCGGGCGAGCAGGCTTCCAGCAAGGCAAACAATAACTAGGAACAGCAGGGACGGCGTGAATCGCCGCGAAAAGCGGATTAGCATAGAAACAGATGCAGGCATTGAGCAAAATTCGGCGCGATAGAACGGCACGGGGCGCATTGGCGCTCGCATTCGGGCTTGTGCTCGCCGTTTCCACGACGTCGGCGCAGGTTTCGAGCTATGGTGACAAACAGATGGGCGATCCCGCGAGCGACCATCTGCCTTCTGTGCTGAGCAAAGCTACCATAGTGCAGAAGCTCAATACGCAGATTCCGCTCAATGGCGAGTTCCGCGACGAAACCGGCAAGACGGTTCGCATGGGCGATTATTTTGGAAAGCGCCCGGCGATTCTGTCGCTGGTCTATTACAACTGCCCGATGCTCTGCTCCGAAGAATTGGATGGCCTGGTCGGCGCGCTCGAAATGGTGAAGTTCAAGCCGGGCAAGGATTTCGACGTCATTATCGTCAGCATTGACCCGAGCGAAACCCCGGAAATCGCCGCCAAGAAAAAGGCGTTCTATCTGAAACGCTATGGCCATCCGGATACAGCGAATGGATGGCACTTTCTCACCGGACAACAACCGGCGATCAACGCGTTGGCCGATGCGACCGGATTTGGCTACGTCCGCGTTCCCGGCCCGGATGGCAAGCTGACGCAGTTTGCCCATGCCAGCGCCATCGAGCTGGTGACGCCGGACGGAAGGCTTTCGCAGTACTACCTCGGCGTCGAATATTCGCCGAAAGATTTACGGCTCGGGTTGGTGGAAGCGTCAGAGCACAAGATCGGCTCGCCGGTCGATGCCATTATGACCTACTGCTACCACTACGACCCGATGCTGAACAGGCACAGCTTGATCGTAGCGCGCGTGGTGCAGCTGGGCTGCCTGATGACGCTGCTCTGCCTGGGCGGCTACATGATTGTGATGTTCCGGCGTGACAGGAAGCATGAGAAGGCCATGCCGGTTCCAAACTGGAAAAACGTGATCGGATAAAAGGGAACGATGCATTTCATCAGTCCAGTACT
>JAATFH010000426.1 GCA_015655315.1 Terriglobales bacterium | reverse complement strand
TGGGCGCGGTACCGCTGATGTCATGGAGCATGCGGGCGTCGGGATTGAGCACCTTGTATTGGTCTTGCGCGAAGTATTCGGCCAGCACATTGTGGCCAAGCTTGATCGATCCGCTGGTTGGGCCCTCCTGCGCGGAGAGCATCCGGATGAGTGTCGATTTGCCCGCGCCGTTCGCGCCGACGAGCGCGATGCGGTCTTCGCGTTCGATGGTGAAGCTCACCTGTTCCAGCACCCGCTTCTCGCCGTAGCTCTTGCTCAGGTCGGAGACTTCGACCACCGTTCTCCCAGATACCGGAGGCTGGGGAAAGGTGAAGTGAATCGCCTGCTCTTCCTGCGGAATCTCGATGCGCTCGATCTTATCCAGTTCCTTGATGCGGCTCTGCACCTGCTTTGCCTTCGTCGCTTGATAGCGGAAGCGGGTGATGAAAGCCTCAAGATGCTCGATGTGCTCGCGCTGGTGGCGGTATGCGGATTCGAGCTGTGCGCGGCGCTCTTCCTTCTGCTGCAGATATTTCTCGTAATTGCCGGAATAGAAGTGCAGCCCCTTATTCCATATTTCGACGATCTTGTTCACCGTTACATCAAGGAAGTAGCGATCGTGCGAAATCAGGATGAACCCGTTGGGATAGCTGCGCAGGTAGTCTTCGAGCCAGTTGCGTGTTTCAAGGTCGAGATGATTCGTCGGCTCGTCGAGCAGCAGTAGATTCGGCTTCTGCAACAGCAGCTTCGCCAGGGCAATCCGCATCTGCCAGCCGCCGGAAAACTCTTCCGTTCGCCGCGCCCAGTCTTCCTTGCCGAAGCCAAGCCCACCGAGCACCGATCCCACCTGCGCGTCGAGCGCATAGCCGTCATGCGCGTGAAATCTCGCGCCCAGCTTCGAGTACCGTTCGGCCGCTGCGGCATAGGCACCGCTCGCAGGATCGAGTTCAGCAAGCGCCGCGGCGAGTGTTTCCAGTTCCCGCTCGATGTTGCGAAGCTCGTCAAAAACCGAGAGGCATTCATCGAAGACGGTGCGCCCGGAAAGCGCAAGGCCATCCTGCGGGAGATATCCGATGCTCATTCCGCGGGTGCGCTGCAGGCTGCCATAATCGAGCGTGTCGAACTCGGCCAGCGTCTTCAACAAAGTTGACTTGCCGGTACCGTTCGCGCCGACCAGAGCCGTGCGTTCGCTCGCGGTAATGAGCCAGTTGGCGTGTTCAAAAAGAAGTTTCGGGCCGAATCGTTTGCCGGCGTCGGCAAGTTGAAGCATGCTTCTATTTTATCTGGACATTCGCCGCTGCCTTTTTCGGGGCGTGGCGCGACTTCAACAGCATCTTCCAGTCCTGCTCCGTCTGGTCGGCGTAAGCATCCGCAAACTTCATGATTGCCTCGGCAAATCGACCGCCGCTTCCGATATAGCCAGCCAACATACAGGAATCGCCGGAACGGGAGTGTCCACGTGCGAGAAGCTCACCGCACATTTCGGCATACTCCAGCAGACCGGGACCGGTCAGGTCTTCCATCTCGATACTAGCCTTGTGGTCATTCAACTGACGCACCAGATATTGGCGATGGCCAATCGTCGTCCAGCCAAGAAACGGATCGGAAAGGAACTGCATGGCGCGCTGGCCCTCAGCGACGCGCTGACCCTGATGATGTGCTCCGTGGTATTCGAGGTATTTTGCGTAGGCTGATTCCGGTTCTTCCTTAATTTGCAGAAATAGCGGATCTCCGCGGCCATTGCCCTCGAAATATACGAGATAATCCCGCAGGCCCACCGATCCGGTGCCCACGACCTTGAACCCAACGTCAACGGGCCGATACTGCGCGAAGAAATGCTGACGCTCCGGCAGGAGATTTTTCCTGTACTCATGCAACGAAGCCAGCACCGCCCGAGCCTGTGTCGAGGAAAGGCGTGTCAGCAGCGGTTTATCTTCCGTGAAGATCCTCTTGCCGGTTTCGACGCCCCTGCTTATCTCTGGAACAGTCAATTGCTCCAGCGTGTGCATCGGAGTCGAGCGCTCCGCCTTCAGTAGCGCTGTTGAAACCGGAGTGATGCGCTGCAGGCGGTGCACCTGGTAGCGCGCCACGTCC
>JAATFH010000453.1 GCA_015655315.1 Terriglobales bacterium | reverse complement strand
TATCCGGCACACTGCCCTGCGGAGTTCGGACTTTCCTCTCCTGATCTTGCGATCAGCAGCGACCGCCCAGCTGCCCGCTTGCTTCTATGGTATCGCAAACTGATGGGATAACTGCCCCGAGTTTAGTGTGCTTCCGAGGCGACGATCACCGAAGCGATGACTCCGGTGGCGACGGCAGCCATAACATAATTGCCGTCTACCTCGCGCCACTCATAGCCGCGCGGAGGCTCCTGCAGATGATAGTGGCGATAGTCGATCCGCTCACCGCGATCCCAATCCTCATGGTGCATCCTGTAGCCGTGCCTCCATTCTTCATGGTGAACGTAGGCGTGATTATGGTGATCACCATCATGGTGGTCGTCGTGGTGATCCTGCGAAAATGCAACTCCGCCGGGAAGCAGGAGCGCGACAAGTGTGGGATAAATAAAAATTTTACGAATGCAGTTCATCAAACCTCCTGACAAACGATTGGATGTGCTGCGAACTGCGCCACGTTGTTTCGTTCAGCTAACGCAGTTCTCTTTGTTCTCTATGGGAATTTTCAGCAGTTGTTTTATCAGCGTTGACAACTTTTCCAGTGCAACATACATCTACCCGTGGCTTTCCTTCGACTTGTCTTGGATTCCGAACTCATATTTGCGTAGAGAACGATCCAGTGCCGTGCTAAATGCATACTATGGCACT
Source organism: Terriglobales bacterium (assembly GCA_015655315.1). Taxonomy (GTDB): domain Bacteria; phylum Acidobacteriota; class Terriglobia; order Terriglobales; family Acidobacteriaceae; genus Alloacidobacterium. The sequence goes on along the minus strand of JAATFH010000453.1, from coordinate 8,504 downwards.
CAGTGCTATAGTATGCATAATGGCGCAAAACTCTTCCGAGGAATTTTCGGTTTACAAGAGCAAAACCTTTGCCCGATTTGCTAAAAAGGCCCGCATTACCGATTCCGATCTTTGGAAGACTGCGCAACTGGCAAACGAAGGCATGATCGATGCTGACCTCGGTCGTGGAGTCGTCAAGCAGCGCATCGCACGCGCCGGCGAAGGAAGATCAGGCGGGTCGCGCTCGATCATTCTCTTCAGAAAGAATGACCGCGCTGTTTACGTTTACGGATTTGAGAAAAAGGATCGCGCCAACATCAGACCCGACGAATTGGAGGCCTTTCGAGAACTGGCAAAGGTGATCCTTGGATACACAAAGGCCGAGATCGAAAAGCGGGTGGAAGATGGAGCACTCCTCAAGGTGAAAAACGATGGTTAAGAAATATCGCAGTAAAGTCATGGCCGCTATTCATGAGACGGCGGCCGATCTGCACCGGGTCGGCGGCATGGACAAGAAAACCATGCGCAAGTTCGACGCGCTGTGCCTGACTCCGATTCAGGCGATGACTCCAAAAAAAATACGCGCCCTGCGCGCTCGGGAAAAAGCAAGCCAGACTGTCTTCGCAGCCTATCTGAACGTGACGCCCAGTCTGGTGAGCAAATGGGAGCGCGGAGAAAAGTATCCACAGGGGGCTTCGCTCAAACTGCTTTCTCTCGTAGAGAAAAAGGGGCTAGAAGCAGTGGCGTGATGGGTGGCTCCGTTGCACTAGCCGTCTCGAAGCCTTGACACTCCGCTGCGAACATATCCGGCAAACTGCCCTGCGTCCCTGAAGGCCACGACAGGCACTATCTCCCAACAGTCAACACTTCGAGTCCATCTGAAAGACAAAAGGGATCAATGACGTTTTGATACCAACCTTAGAAGTATTGATAGCCAGTGCCCCTGTATCTAGTGTTGTTAACGCGATATGCCAATAGGACCTCTCACCACGTTCAGTCATATTTAAATTTTGCTTGTTTGCTTGAAGCCATGCGAAAGGTACGGCAAACGCTTCATTTCTATCCATGCACGAAAGGATGAAATAACTTTCATCTCCTTCTGCCAGGAAATCATCCCATTTCGGATGATAGGCGTACCAATAAGGTTGATAGTCGCTTTCATATCGCTTCGAAACTGCGCAGCACACCCTGAGCTTCTTGTCGGGGCTCGCAAATAGCGTAGTGCTCCGTTTGACCAGTTTCCTTTCAGTTTTGAAAATGCATCGACTGCTTGCTGGCGTTTAGCATTAAGTAGCTCGAGATTCGTTCGCTCCTGCTTCCCGGGCTCAATCTCCGATATTTCGTCTTCCAATATCTGCTGTTCAATCTGTTGCTGACTCTCAACATTTACGGCAGTAGTGAAGATGACGTCTATGATTCTGTCAATTTTCGTGTATTCAAAGGGTTGAAGAAGCTGTCTGATTTGGTTCACGATTGCAGCGTCATCTGACTTTTCCTTAATTTGAACAAGTCGGATCAAGCGCTCAACACTAATGAGGCGCATTTCCCATGCATATCGCGAACCTCTAATCTGAGCCTCTAGGGCTCCCGTATCTTCACGTCCGACCACGATCAGAGTGGATACATCTTTCGTTACTCTGTTATCTAGCAACAGTCGTTCCTTGTAACCCGCGTGCGTTTTTAGATCCATTGCCACGTAGTCTGTGGTCTTCACCTCGATGATCAAATCGGGTTCATTCTTCGCACGCCATATGCCGTCAAATCCGACTGCGCCTGCTTTTCCTCGGTACAAGCCATTTTCCACATCAAAATCCAACCGACGGCCAAATTCATTCACTATGTCTTGAAGTACAAGACCACTGTCTTGAAAAGATTTTTCCAAACATTGCTTCGCATAGCTAAATAGACATTCCACTGGTGCAATGCTGAAGAAGTTGCGAAGCTCCGTAGAGCAGGAAGACTGATCGCGCAATATACCGTCTCCCGCATTGGAGACAATTTGCTCGATCCTAAGTTGGAGAACGTCTTCTTTTGCACTTTTCCAGAAGTTCAACAGCGGCATAGTTAGTGGCCTATTTCTCTATCTAAGTGAGATTATGTATGCGGGCGTCTCGCGTCTGAGACATGGGATCATACTATCCCACACCCCGAGAAATACTCGGGACTTATCGACTCGATGAGCTCTTACAACCCGTCAAGCAACAGGCGTATCTTTCAACATGGAGGTAGCAAATGCAGAAGGAGATCATCGGACAAAGCACAGCTGCGGGAAAGAGTCATGAGGATACATGGCTTGATCTGGAGTCGATCGCTCGCGCGCAGCTCACCTCGGACGAGCCGTCCTTTCCGATAGAAAATGCACTGGACACTAACCCGGAACTCAACGAAATTGGGTGGCGCGCGGCCACTCCCGGGCCGCAGACGATTGCGCTCGTCTTCACCGTGCCGACCCACCTCCGCCGCATCTTTGTGCATTTCATCGAGCGCGAAACGGAACGCTCGCAGGAGTTCGTCCTGCGCTACTCTTCCGCGAAGGAGACGAACCGTGAAATTGTGCGCCAGCAATGGACCTTCAGCCCAACCGGATCGGCCCAGGAGATCGAAGACTATACCGTCAATCTGGAATCTGTGACGAGGCTTGAATTGATCATTGATCCCGACCGCGGGCGCGGGCAGAGTCTGGCGACGCTGAACGCATTCCGGCTGGCTTGAGGCCGGGAGGCCTGTATCTTTCCTGCCTGGACTCTAGCTCCTCTATGCGGACGTCCATGTCTCGCATCTGAGGCAGACGATCCTGGCCCAGTCATAGGAAGCAGTCATGAAAACAGCGTGACACACAACAGCAACACGATGATCGCATGGCGATAGCCCACAACTAGAATTGAGAACGATGACCGATCACACCCCAGCCCGCAGCGAAAACACCGGGGGACAGCGCCCTTACACCTATCTCGGTCATGTCGAGACCGGGATTTACGTGCTTCTCGGAATCCTGATGAGCGCCACGGCCTTGCTTGCGATCATGGGGGTGCTGCATCTCTTCGGAGATGGCATACGGGACTGGACGGGAACGACCATTATTTTTGAGCTCATCGACCGCCTCCTGCTCATCCTGATGCTGGTCGAGCTGCTGCATACCGTGCGGATTTCGATTCGCTCGCACGTGCTCGTTGTCGAACCGTTTCTCATCATCGGCCTGATTGCCCTGATCCGGCGGACGCTGGTGCTTGCGTTGCAGACCGAGAGCTTCACCAACAATCAGCCATGGAGCACGGATATCGCGGCGCACTTCCGCGCATCGATGATCGAACTGGGATTGCTCGCGCTGCTCATCGTCGTCTTCATCGCGTCGATTTACGCCATCCGCAAGCGTCCGTCCGAAGAAGAAGCTGCGGCGGAAAGCTAATCCGGGGGATCGTCGGGCCTGTTCTACCGATGTGATGCCTTGATCCAGATCTATGTAGGCATTTTTATCCTTCTCTCTTGACCGAGTCACACAATCGCAACCTGACCGTCACACAGCCGCAATAACCGGGGACTAGGCTGGCTCCCGCGATTACCGACAGGTAATCCGGAGAGGTGTAAATCCCCTATGAGCACAGACCGTCGCACCTTCCTTAAGCTTTTATCCACAGGTGCAGCCTCCGCAGCATTTCCCGCAAGCATCTCACGCGCGCTTTCGATCCCCGCGCACCACCGCACCGGCACCATCGAAGATGTCGAGCACATCGTCTTCATGATGCAGGAGAACCGCTCTTTCGATCACTACTTCGGCACGCTGCGCGGCGTGCGCGGCTTCGGCGATCCGCGCACCATCAAGCTGCCCTCCGGCAAGAGCGTCTGGTACCAACCCGACGCGACCAACCCCGATGGCTATGTCCTGCCCTTCCATCCCGGCGCACCCAACCTCGGCCTCCAGTTCCTTCAGGATCTCGCTCACGACTGGACCACCACGCACGGGGCCTGGAACAACGGCAAATACGACCAGTGGGTTCCGCAGAAGAGCACGACCTCGATGGCGTATCTCACGCGCAGCGATATTCCTTTCCACTATGCGCTTGCCGATGCGTTCACCGTCTGCGATGCCTATTACTGCTCGCTGCTGGGGCCGACCGATCCGAACCGCTATCACATGTGGACGGGCTGGGTAGGCAATGATGGAAAGAACGGCGGTCCGGTGATCGACAACGCCGAAGCCGGCTACGACTGGTCGACGTATCCCGAGCGGCTGCAGAAGGCCGGCGTCTCGTGGAAGATCTATCAGGATCAGGGCGCGGGGCTTGATGCTGCGCACTTCTGGGGATGGGGCGACGATGCCTACATCGGCAACTACGGCGACAATTCGCTGCTCTACTTCCACCAGTATCAGAACGCTCCAGACTCAAGCCCGCTGGCGCAGAAGGCGCGCACCGGAACCAACATCTCGCAGGGTGGAACACTCTTCGACATCCTGCGCCAGGACATAAAGACCGGCAAGCTGCCGCAGGTGTCGTGGGTAGTCGCGCCCGAGGCGTACACGGAGCACCCGAACTGGCCCGCAAACTACGGCGCATGGTATGTCTCGCAGGTACTCGATGCGCTGACCGAAAACCCCGAGGTCTGGAGCAAGACTGTTTTCATCTGGATGTTCGATGAGAACGACGGCTTCTTCGACCACATGGTGCCGCCCACGCCGCCGCAGTCGCGGAGTGAAGGCATCTCGACCGTGGACACGACCAACGAGTTGTTTACCGGAAGCCCGAACTATCCGGTGGAGAGCAACCCCTCCGGGCCCTATGGACTGGGCGTGCGCGTGCCGATGATCGTCATCTCGCCATGGAGCAAGGGCGGATGGGTGAACTCGGAGGTCTTCGACCACACCTCGCTCATTCAGTTTGTGGAGCGGCGCTTTGGTAAGCAGTATCACGGAATCACGGAGTCGAACATCACCAAGTGGCGGCGCGCAGTGACAGGCGATCTGACTTCGGCCTTCAACTTCGAGTCGCCCAACGAGGGGAAGATCTCGCTGCCCAGCACCGTTGCGTACGAGCCACCTGATACCGACCGCCATCCGGATTACATCCCGGCGCCTCCGGCTGATCAGGCTCTGCCACAGCAGGAGCCCGGCATTCGTCCTGCCCGCGCGCTTCCTTATGAGTTGCATGTCGAAGGAGATGCAGGCGCGCAGGGTCCGATTCAACTTCACTTCCGCAACACGGGTCAGGCTACGGCCGTCTTTCATGTGCGCTCGGGCGACGGCAAGACAGGCCCGTGGACTTACACAGTCGGCGTTCGCGATACAGTCTCCGACAAGTTCGGCGCGAGCGGCGATACATCCTATGACCTGTCGGTATATGGCCCGAATGGCTTTCTGCGCGCCTTTGCCGGAAGCTACGGGAAAGGCAGCGCCGATCTCAGCGTCAAGACAGTTTGCGACACAGAATCCGAGAGCATCGTGCTCGAAATTCAGAACCAGAGCAGAACGGCGGAGCGCGTGCACATCGTCGAAGCCTACTCGGGCAAGACGACAACGCAGCTGCTCTCGCCGCATGAGACGTACATCCATTCATGGCAGCTGAAGAAATCGTTCGGCTGGTATGACCTGACAGTGACGGTCAACTCCGATTCGAGCTTCCAGCGCCAGCTTGCAGGGCACGTGGAAACCGGACGGGACAGCGTCACCGATCCAATGATTGGCGCGGCTGTTTCAGAAGCCGCTGTTCTGGCATAACAATCCATCGCAATTTTCCGAGGCACGATCTCCGCAGAAGAACACTCTGTGGAGATCGTGCCTCGTTTCTCGTCTCAGCGGCCGACATCCATCGAAGCCAGCGCCGTGAGCCCCAGCCCACGTCCGCAATCCGTCGCATACACGACGGTTGTGTCATTCATCCACGCGGGTGCAAATGCATTGCAGTCGCCGAATGTAAGCTGGCGTTCGTGATGGCTGGCGATATCCACCGTCACCAGCTGCCAGCGATTGCGCAGCAGTTTGCGAAAGACGAGCTGTCGGCCGTCCGGCGAAGCATCGACGGCTTCCACTTCTTCCTCGCCGCCGACAAGAACGGTTGGCTTACCGCCGGGCGCGACCTGATAAATGCTTGTTCTATCGTCGATCCTCGCCGTGAAAACAACGGAGCCGGAAGGAGTAAACGCGGCATCGCGCACGTCATAAGGCTCACCCACGAGTGCGGCGTTGCTCGCATCACTCGATCCGCCGGAAGACGATGCCAGCCACAAACTGCCTCTACCCTTTTCCTCGCGAATGAATGCCAGTGACAATCCATCGGCTGAAAGCGCAGGAGACTCCGCATTCGGAATCTCTAAATCAGACCCGCCTCGAAGCACGATATGCGAGCCGTTTTTGTCGGCCACTTCCAGCGCGACAAGTGAGCTGTGTGCAGTGGCAGCAGACGAAAGCTGGTCGGCAGTATCAGGCCACACGGCCTGTCCTTGTTGATCGGCAATTTGATATCCCGCGCGTGCCATCACCGTCGCGATGAGGCCGTTGGCTCTGGGGTGCGCGCCGCTAGCCAGTAGCGGATGCGTCGGAAAAGGCAAGCGAGCGCGTATGTCCTCATCGCGATGGGCGAAATGATGCTGATACCCTGCGAATCCGGCAATCCAGAACGCGCCCAGCAGTGCTGCGAGCTGGAGAGCTCGCCAGGCAACAGCCTTGCGGCTTTCCTCGAAGCCATTCTTCTCCCACAAGCAAAACACCAGGAACAACCACAGCAGCAAGCCAATCCACAGACGCGAAAACGCCAGCACCATACGGAACGAAAATCCTGCACTCATCGGCGGCGAAATCGTCAGGCTGCAGATCAGGAAATAAAGCGCAATCATGATTCCCAGGCGGCCACACTGTTTCCGTTTGACGAACACGTCCCCAGCAAGCACCGCAGGCAGAATCAGCACCACAAAGTGATAGCTCGAAGGCACGGGAGACAACACGAGCAGCAAAACCAGAAATGCCGCCCACTCCATCTTTTCCGTGTCCTGATCCGACCGTGTCCTAATACTCAGGAACATGGGAAACAGCAGCGCGGCCTGCCACAACGGATAAAAAATCGAATAAAGGAGCGGCTGATTCCAGACTGGCAGCGGATTCAAATCCGGCTCGACAAGAAAGAGCCGGTGCAAGAACGCAGCAGCAGACGCGGTGTGGGGACTGTACGGGTCAATCACCTCACCCTGCATGCTGCGCGGCAGAATCTGCGTGAGGTAAATGTGCATGACGTGGCTGCCGAAGCAGAGATAGCTGACACCAAGCAGCACTGCGGAAGCGCCGACGACAGAAAGAGCTTCTCGCCACTGCCGTCTCCACGCGAAATAGAAGGCAAACAGAATCGGGTACACCTTCAGCGCTCCCGCGAGAGCAACAAAGATTCCGCATGCAACTCCCTGCTTGCGATGACGGAAAAAGTAAGCGAGCACCAGCAGGAACAGGACGAGAATATGCATCTGCCCAAAGAGAAAACTGGCACGCAGCGGAATGACGGCAAGCAGGCTCAATAACCAGATACGCCGCCTTCCAAGACTGGTTACATCGTGCAGCGCTTCCACCGTTCCCCATAGAAAGAGAAGGTTCGCGAGCAGCCAGATTCGCTTGGCCGTCAAGGCCGCGAGACCGGCAATCGGCAGTACAGGCAAAGCGGAGAGGGGAGTGAGACCGGCAAAGCCAACCAGAGGCTGGTCGAGGCCCCAGTGGTCCTTGATTCTCTGCAGCCACACCCAGTCATAGATCCGGTCTAAGCTGTAACCCTCGTGCAGCAGCCGCGCAACGAGATAGTAGTTTGGAAAGTCGGTGTTGAGCGTGCGCCAGCCGGGAACCACTCCCGACCTCAACAACAGGCCTGCTAGAAAAATCAGGCAGAGAATCTGCACCCACAGCCACACCCGTTGTTGTCGTATGTTCATCACGATAAATTGTTAGCAGCAGCTGAGAGAATCCCGCGCATAGCTCTGACTCTACAACACAGACGATAGCGCGGCACCTGCTATCCTCAGCCCATGAAAGCACTCCCGTCGTTCGACCTCACCGGCCAGATCGCGCTCGTTACCGGAGCCGCTCGCGGTCTGGGCCGCGCCATCTCTCTCGCTCTCGCTGAAGCGGGCGCAGACGTTGCCATTGGCCTGCGCGACATCAACGCTGACTCCGGTCTTGCGGGGGAAATCGCTGCTCGCGGACGGCGCGTGCTGCCTCTGCAGATGGAGATGACCAGCCTCACGCAGATCACCCATGCTGTTGACGAGACGGTAAAACATTTTGGGCGGCTCGATATTCTTGTGAACAATGCGGGCGTGGCTCCGGATAATCTCGCTGAGAACTTCACCGAAAAAGATTTCGACTACACACTCGCCGTCAACCTGAAAGGAACGTTCTTTGCCAGCCAGGCAGCAGGACGCGTGATGATCAAGCAGAAGTATGGACGCATCATCAACATGGGTTCGCAGGCCGGATTCGCCGCGCTACCGACCGAATCTGTCTACTGCATGACGAAGGCAGGCATCGCGCATCTGACCAAGTGTCTCGCCGTTGAGTG
>JAATFH010000108.1 GCA_015655315.1 Terriglobales bacterium | reverse complement strand
TCTATATGTCGATACGACCTCGCGCCAATAAGAAAGGCTTGGCGACCTTTGAAGGTCGCCAAGCCCGTTGCTTTTCGTTGCAATTACCAGCCTATACCGAATGCCATGTGCTCCGGCTGCGTGGTGTTAATTGTGGTGCTCTGGTTGTTGTTGTCGTCGTAGGAGAAGCCATATGCCAGGCCTCCAATGGAGTGCTTGTGCCAGAACTGCGAGTAGAAGTTGGCCGGCGAAGCGCTGTAATAGGTTGAGACGTTCGTCCAGTTTTCAGGAGTGAGAAGGATACCGCGGTTGGTTGCCGAGCAGATCTGGTTTTCCAACTGCAGCTGTATCGCATTCTCATCCTGTTGTTGTGCGTTGGTCGGGTTGGGAACGCCCTGGGCCATGGTTCCGGCGCATCCAAGTATGTCCTGCGTGGAAGGCTGAGATACGACGAAGACCTCACCGGCATTGGCCGAAGAAGGATTGACCTCCTTAAAGGTAAACGTCGATCCGGATGTGGTGCCGGTAAACTGGCGACCATTGAGTGTGACGGTAAGTGGATGGGTGCCGAAGTTAGTCCATGCATTCGCGATGTAACTATCGAAGTAATTCGCATTCGCACCACCGGTGGCCATGGAAAGCTTAGCCGGAGAAAGAATGCGAAGATCAGACATGGTGGCCGGTTGAAACTGCGCCGATACTTCGCTGGCGAATTCGCTATCGATTTGCGCAATAGATTCGGTGATACCGACCCTCTGATGGAAGGCACCGCCGCTACCCCACACATCCAGTGTAAGTGGCAGGCCAAACTCATCGACCTGCGTAGTGTTGATAAAGATTCCGTTCTGGTAATTGAACTCATACCAGTCGAAGTGGGTGTTGATGTTGGGGTCGGTGCCATTCTGCGGATTCGGGCCGGCATAGCCGGTCACGTTACCGCTGGCATCTCCGTGGACAGCAACATACAAGGGTTCGCCGAGCGAAATATACGCACGGGCTGAGATGAAGGGAGGAATCTTCAGCAGCTTGCTTTGCGCGAGCGTGAAGGAGTAATTGCCGAAATTCTGACCGTTCTTGGTTAGGTGGCCAGCAGCGGAGCTGTCGTTCATGGTGAAATCAAGGATGTGACCGTCCGGCGTTAGATAGCCAAAGATCTTGGTGGCAGGATCTATCCCGATTACAGTCACGTAGATCTGACCATCCGGCCAGGCTCCGTTTGTATTGTTGTTGAGATCGACTCCGATGAATCCCGGATAGATCGTGTATCCAGAACCAGTGCCGGTACCAGAACCAGTACCTGTGCCGGTACCCGAGTTGGAGCCAGAACCAGTACCAGTGCCAGTTCCTGAAGAGCCATTCGACGTGCCAGGTGCGTAGATCTGCACCTCAAACAGTGAGTAGCCATACGGCGTCGCACGAGTAATGCCCTGCATGCGAACGTAGCGCGCAGTTACAGGTTGGAAGGAGATGTTTTCCGTCCCACCCAGACTTGCGTTTTGCGTGTATACCGTGCTCCAGTTCTGCTCGTCGTTTGAAACCTGGAGCTGATAGGCCTTGCCATAGGCATTCTGCCAAAGCAGAATGACCTGACCGATAGCCTTTGGTGCGCCCAGGTCAATTTCGATCCAGGCATTATCAGCGAAGTTGGAAGACCAACGCGTCGATGCATTGCCATCCACAGCGTTTGCCGATCCAAGGCCGTCGTTTTCGCTGCCACTTTGCTTCGTAGTCTGGTTGAGTGCCAGGTTCGGTCCCGTGGGAACCGCCGAAGTCACGGTCACGACCGCCTGCTGCGATGTTGCCGTTCCGTTTGCATTTGTAACCGCAACGGTGAAGATGCTGCCGTTGTCCGCAGACATGAGCACCGGTGTGGTGTACGAGTTTGTATTCGCTCCGGGAATGGCTGCCCCATTGCGCTGCCACTGATAGGTGAAGGTTCCACTACCACCGACGACAACGTTGAATGTCGCAGTTGCTCCGGCAGTTATGGTTTGATTCGCAGGCTGAGTCGTGATCGCCGGCACATCCGCACCGTAAATCTCCATCTCAAAAAGTGAATAACCGTACGGCGTGGCTCTTGCCGTCCCTTGTAGACGGATGTAGCGATTGACAGCAGATGGGAACGTCAGAGTTTCCTGGCCGCCCTTGCCTGCTGTTTGCGTAAAGAGCGGCGTCCAGCTCTGTTCATCATTGGAGCCTTCGATGACATAGCCTTTGCCGTAGGCGTTCTCCCAATGCAGTACCACTTCGTTGACCAGCATGGGCGAACCAAGATCGACTTCGATCCATGCATTGTCAGCAAAGTTGGAAGACCAGCGTGTCGTGAGGTTGCCATCTACCGCGTTAGCAGCCCCAACGCCGTCGTTTACGCTTCCGCTGGAAGTTACCGGTCTGCCTAGCGCCAGGTTTGCAGGACCCGGCGTTGATCCGGATGGAGTCGAACCGGACGGCGACGAACCCGGGTTTGCCGGAGGTGGTGGTGGCGGTGGTGGAGCTGGATCTGTAACCGTCACAGATACCTGTGCTGAGGTCGCCGAAGTTTTGAGAACAGTGTCGGTAACGACTACGTCAAAGACGCTGCCGCTATCGGCCACCGAGAGGGCGGATGTTGTATATGCAGGGTTCGTGGCGCCCGTGATGGCAGTACCACTGCGATACCACTGATAACTGCATGCGTTCGGGCATGTAGCGACAACACTGAACTGCGCCTGCGAGCCAGAAAGAGCTGACTGGTTCACGGGTTGCGTTTGAATGGTCGGCTGTGTGGGGCCATAGACCTCGAACTCCCACAGCGAATATCCATATTGTGAGGAACGCTGTGTTCCATACATACGAACGTAGCGCGCATTCACGGTTGGGAAGGTAATGTTTTCGCTACCGCCCTGTCCGTTGGGTTGTGTGAATACGTTGGTCCAGCTCTGCGTGTCAGTCGATGTCTGAATCTGATAAGCGACACCGAAGGCGCGCTCCCAGCGCAAGACCACCTGACCGACAGGCTGTACCGAGCCCAGGTCGATCTGAATCCACGATGGATCCGCGAAAGCAGAGGACCAGCGAGTCGTGAGATCGCCATCCGCAGCATCTTTCGCAGGGAAACCACCCTGATCCGCACTGGACTGAACTACTTTACCGATTGCGAGGTTCGGTCCGGTCGGTGTGGGGCCATTTCCGAATCCAGGAATCGCTGTATCGGTGTTATTCGTGTTTCCGTTGTTGCCACCGCCACTGGTTGTACCACCGCCAGTGCCAGTGCCTCCACCGTTGCCTGTGCCAGTACCACCCCCATTGCCGGTGCCACCTCCATTACCCGTGCCGCCGTTGGGATTCTCCGTCACCGTCAGGACAGCTGCCGGATCGCTGGTTGCGCTGAGTCCGTTGCCGCCTGTGACCGTCACTGTGTACTGAGAGTTGTTGTCGGTATCGGCAACAGCAGGAGTGGAATAACTGGGAACGCCTGTTATCGCAACAGGTGTGCCGCTCTTCATCCAGGTATAAGTTGCCGGAGCCGTTCCGGTCGTTCCAGCAGCTGTTACAGCAAACAGGGCGGATTGTCCCACATTCGCGGTCGCGTTCGCTGGCGGTGTTGTGATCACTGGAGCAGCGGCCGTTGGTCCGCTCACGCAGAGAGCCCAGCCGGGCAGGTTGTTGGCTACTCCAAGTGTTGCAGTGCCGGTGGCCGAAGAGACCCAGTACGCATCGTTCGGGTCCGCAAAGGTTGAGGTCCAGGTATTCCAACCCTGCGGGAAGGCACAGGACGCCGCATTGGCACCACTAATCGCCAAAGCCTCATCCCTGGTTGGCAGCCGCATGTTCTTGCTTGCGCAATATTGCGCGGCAAGAGGCTGGGTGAACTGTTCGCTCTGACCTGTCAGCGTGAACTCCTGACGATCCCACTGCAGCCTGCTGAGGTTATCGAGCATCGCTGTGGGAGTCAGGACGCTGTAGCGCTCCTGATTCGGAGTAGAGTCGAAGTTATTGTTGCACGTAGCTACGTTGTAGATGGAAAACTCAAAGAGAGAATAACCATACTGTGTGCCACGTTCCACGCCCTGCATCTTTACATAACGGGCGGTAACGGTTGGGAAGGTAAAGTCCTCCGTCCCTCCGGTGCCGGCGCTCTGGGTATAAGCAGTCTGCCAGCTGTTGGGATCGGTTGGATTGTTTGAGTACTGGATCTGATACTGCTTGCCGTAAGCATTTTCCCAGTGCAGGATGATGCGGTTGAACGTCATCGGAGCACCGAGGTCGAGCTGTATCCATTGGTCATCGCTGAATTGAGAACCCCAGCGCGTCGTCAGGTTTCCGTCGATCGCTTCGTTCGGCCCCTCTGTGCCATCGTTCTCATTTCCAGAGGACGTGGCTGTTTTACCCAATGAGAGATTGACGCCCGGGGGAGCAAGCGCGAGCGTAGCTGGCGCACTGACTACCGGTGTCGTGCTTGCAGGATTGGAAACCAGTACCTCGTAAGTGCCGACGTCGCTTGCCTGTATGAAAGGTATCGTCAGCGTGGGCGAGTTGGTACCGACAGTGGTGGTATTTCCGTTGGCATCTGTTTTCTGCCACACATACTGGATCGGAGTTGATCCAGTAACTACGACAGAGAAGGTGGCAGACTGGCCAGGTAAAGCCAGAACATTGCTCGGCTGTTGAGTGATGGCAACGTGTGTAGCTGCATTCACGGTCAACAGAGCATCCGTTGAAGTTGCCGAGTTTACTGGATTCGTAACTACAACGCTATAAACATCACCGGAATTGGCTGCGTTCAGGATGGATGTTATGTAACTCGGAGACTTTGCACCCGGAATCGGCTGATGATTCCTCTCCCATTGATATTCCAAGGTAGGCGAACCACTGGCTACAACTGAGAACGTTGCAGTCTGGCCAACGAACACCGTTTGCGGAGCTGGGTTGAAACTAATGGTCGGTGCAGCAGCGGAGAATACCGATAGCGTTGCCGGCGGATTCGACATCTGCTGGCCCAGGTTATTGCTAACAAGCACCTGGAAGGTTGACTTATCATCGCCGCTGGCCGTGGCAGGTGTATCGTAGGCGGCGCCATTGGCACCCCCAATCTGTTGTCCATTCTTGTACCACTGAAAGCTGAGTGGCGCGGCTCCCGTGGCGGTTACCGAGAAGTGAGCCGGTTGTCCCACTGTGACTGAAGTGTTGGCAGGTTCGACGATGATGGCCGGTGCCGTCGCCGGTGGTGCCGAGGACGGTACGGGCTGAACGGTCAGAGTCGCAGTTCCGCTGGCAAGGCCGGAGGAAGCTGCCGTAACCGTTACAGTTCCCGCTGTGAACTGGCTGCGCAAAGCGATCTTCTGCAAGCCGCCTTCAGCCTGCAATTCCGGATCTCCAGGCGAGTGATAGTTCAGTCCCTGACCTTGCGTTACCAGAGATTGAGTACCGCCCACATAGGTCGCAGGTCCGGTCACAGAGAAAGTAATGTTGTTGTCGGCCGTGGGAACGACAACGCCGTTAGCATCGACAATCTTGGCCACCACAAAAGCGGCGTCCGTTCCATTTGCCGTCCAGGCAAACGACGTGCCATCGGGCTTCTGAACGTTTGGAACGACGTCCAACTCCACATGGTTAGCAGTACCGGCCGTAGTTTTCTGGTCTGTGGCTAATACATTGCCGAATTCATCCTGACATTCAGCTGTTACGGTTCCCGCGCTCCAATTCACAGTCCAGTGAACTTGACCCGGCATGCTCGTGGTGGTCTGTAACTGGTCTTGCGTCGGGTTGTTTGGAAGTGACGCATACGGATCCGAGTTCCACGGATTCGGGGTTTGGTCCGGACCGGCCTGCACGCCGTTGATCAAAAGACGCACGGAAGGACAGTTGCTGAACGCATTGACTTGAATCGTACCGCTGCGGTTCCAGTGATGAGCCAGTGCAACCACCGGCTGCGTCTGACCTGCCGCATTCTTGAACGGCGTCCACGCTGCCTTGTACACGTAATACATCAACCGTGGAAAACGATTGCTGTCTGTCATGGACGCGTTGAGGCTGCGAACATTCGCTCCCTGCGTTCCATCGACAAGATTGTCGTTCTCGCCAGGAGTATCGGCGAAATACCACTGGGCCACTCCGAAGGCATTGGCGTCTTTGCTCTGGCTCCAGTCTTTGATAAACGGCGCGACGAAAGCCAGTTCGTGATCATAGTCGTAGCGGAGAGCACCAAGCCCGTCCCAATACTCCGCGCCCAGATTCGGCTTGCCGGCGAACTTCGAATTCTTTTTGTTTCCAACTTCACAACCGGCTCCGTCACATTCCATAACGTCGCCGTTGTTCGGATCGGGAGTCCGGTCGCCCTGCGCGTGCTGCTGAACCGGATCCCACTGCAGCGATAGCTGCTTCAGGCTCTGCGCAAGATTCTCATCCATGTCACCGTTATTGGCTTCCCACAACAGGACGGATGGATGGTTGCGGTCACGCAGGATCATGTCGCGATGCAACTCCGTCTTGAGCACAAATCTGTCGCAGCCAGGATTGTTGACGCACTCCGGCGCATTGCCAAGAGAGAATCCTTCTTCTCCGTCGCCGCTGGGATCGACCACCATGACGCCGTAAGCATCCGCGGCATCGAGGAATTCAGGGCTGGGCGAAGAGTGTCCGGGACGATAGATGTTGCCGCCCGCAGCCGCCAGGTCGCGCAGGTCCCTCCACTGTTGCTCTTCCGGAACTGAGGACCCGAGAGCGGGATAATCGTAGCGTCCCGATCCACCCCAGAGGTATTGCGGCTTGCCATTGAACAACGGGAAATCTTCGTTCCATGTGAGTGTTCGAATGCCCAGCGGTGTCTGCACGGAATCGACCACCACACCGTTCACACTCACGATATGGAAGACCTTATACATATAGTGTTTGCCATAGATACTGTTGTTCGGATACCAGAGTGTCGGGTTATTTACAGTCAGCTGCTGGTCGAAAGTGGGAGGAGTAGAAGCGGTAATTGGACCTGTAGTATGAGCGGGAATCGTCTGCTCGCTTTGCGCGTTGGCTACAACCTTCCCTGTCGCGTCGACGATCTCAGTTGTCAGGATCACATCCTGGTCGGAGGCGCCTTCGTTCATGACGTTGGTTTGCACATCGACAACTGCGGAAGAGTCGCTGGCCGAAACAGTAGAAACATAGGTGCCCCATTTGGCGGCATTGTATCCGGAATATGTATTGCGAGGGATATAGACCGGATCGGTGATGTACATGTTGACCGGCCGAAAGATGCCGTTCATGGCCTGTCCAAAACGGGAAGACCCGGAGAAGCCGGGATTCTCAAACCAGTTCGCGTTCCTTGATGCACGCACCGCAATAACGTTGTCTGACCCGTCAAAATGAAGATACGGGGTTATATCCACCAGCGCGCCGATAAAACCAACCACGTGGGTCGCCTGGCTGTCTGCGGCAACGGCGCTGTTACCCGGTAACAAGGTTCCATTGATATAGACCTGCATACCCGTGTGAACGCCCTCGAATTCCACCTGAACCTTGCTGTTTGCATACTGCGGGTCCACCGTGAAATGTTTGCGATACCAGACGACGTTGGCACCCAGTTGTCCATCCCCATCGCCGGAAATCAGATTGATATACATATTCATCTGTTCCGAGGAGTAAGGCACTCCGACCGATTGCCAACTTGAATCGTCAAAGGTTGGTGCCGCGGCATTCGGGGGATCTGTACTGTTTCCGAGATAGCGCCACGGCGTCTCGCCCAGATTGATAACTACCCGCTTGGAAGGGGGGAGTGTCACAGTTTGAGCCATGCAGCTGGACAGCACCATCAACAAAGCAATAAAAACAAGGCTATGCTTTGCTGCATTCGCACAAAATGCTTTCATGATCTTCCTTTCAGTTCACGGTGCGACTAATGTTCGTTTGTAGATTGGCCCAGTCGCCAAATCAAAGACAAGGATTCACATATTTTTAAAAAATCTTGATAAGGATTCGATAAGTTGAGGCCGAACCAGGAGTAAGTTCCGGAACAGCGAGAACTAAAAGTTCCGCTTAGAGGGCCTTGACGGTTCCAGGGGAATATATATCTCGTGCTGCACAATCTTTCTGTGTAGCGCGAATAGAATCTATCGTTCAGCTACCTAGTAGCTAAGACTCTCTCCTATAGAATGCTGACGATAGTTAGTAGCATTATCGGCAATGCCGTTTAAACTATATATCATCGATGAATAAATTCCGGACCGCCTTCATTACTCAGGTAATCCTGATCCTATTGCAAATTCTATCGAAGTATGTAGTCGATGATTTGAAAGAACCTTTAAATGAGGTCGGTCTGCGAGCATTGCTGCCCAGACTTCACGAGCGCTCGCATGTGCCGCTGATCGAGTGGAAGAAGGGCGTGCTCTATTTTCAATCCGGAGAGTACAGAGCACGGCGGTTTCCCCTGCCGCTCTCTTTCGAGCTCTGAGAGATTGCGGATGGAGGAGTCAGTTCATCGCTGATGAAGATCCGGCGGCTGTCTCAGCGGCCCAATTCCTGACTAGCGAGCTTTGTTCCTTCGACTCTTGCTCGAACTTTTTGAAATGCAGTCTCCCGAGCAGTCGAGGTGTCATCGGCAAAGGGCGAAAATCCGCAATCATCGGTAGTTCCAAGACGCTCGACAGGCAGGAAGGATGCCGCTTCGAGGATGCGGTCGCGAACCTGGGCGGCAGTCTCTACCACGGGATGGATCGGGTCGATGACGCCAATAAAAATGAGATGCTCAGGGCCTGCGAGTTCGCTGATGATTTGCAGGACGCGCTTCTTATCTGGTTCGCTGGCCATCTGAAGATAGAATCGGCCAACACTCAGCTTGAACAAGTCCGCCAGTAATCCCGCATAATCGACATCCGCGCTGTGCGTGGAATCGTGGTCTCCACCCGGACAGACGTGTACGCCAATCCGGCGGCGCTCATCCGGAGTGAAGCGATTCAGAACTTGATTGTTCAGCGCGATAAAGTTACGCAGCAGATTGCCCGAGGGATCAAGCTTGAGCGAGAGACGGCCTTCTGTGAAGTCGATCTGAACACTCACTGCACCTGCATCGAGAGCTCCGCGTATATCAGCTTCCGCTTCATTGATTAAGTCGGCGAAGAAGGCTTCGCGGGAGTATCCCGGTATTTCCTCTGCCGGATAAAGAAGGCTCAGCGCGGACGCAGAAATCACGGCCTGTTTAATCGGACGCTGCGTATAGGCGCGGGCTGCCTTGACGTAAGTGCCTGCATGGACACCGAAGCGGAATGGCCCGGCTGTCAATCGGGGCAGTTGACGCTGGTGTCCATCCGCAAACGGAATCACCACTCCGTCAGGAGCCAGATTCTGAAGTCCGGCGAGAGGATAAGTAGCAAAACTTGGCTTGGTCTGTTCGCCGTCTGTCAAGACTGGCGATCCCGTCTCTTCAAGATGGCTTATGGTGTCGCGAAGCGCATTCGAGTAGGCATTCTCCAGCACAACCAGGGCGATTTTGCCTGCCTGGTAGGCTGCGAGCGCTTGAATCAACTGTGGAGGACGAGGAATGCTGCCAATCGGTTCAGTCGGAATCACCCGCCGATGGTATACCGGACGGGGATTGCGAGCCCTCCACCTAAAGGCTGATTTGATGAGGAATTCTGCTTGTGCCTTTGCTTTAAGGGTTGACCACGCCATCCACCTTTTAGTGGATGCGCAGTCCTGGATAACTTCTTACCATGTTGACGAGTTGCTAAGCGGGTTTGCGGCTCCGGTCGTCAGGTCCACCACAAGGACGGGACATTCTTGAATCGCCGTAAATTCATTCATTCGCTCAGCCGTACGGCATTGGTTCTCCCTTTTGCCGACATCGTCGCGCTTGCATCGTCTACGCAACAGCAACAGCCCCAACCTCAAGCCAAGGGGATCGGACCGCAGGAGCGCAGCTACGATGCAAAACCGGCGCCGCCTCCATCCGGGCCAAAGTCCCCGATCGAGGATACACCGCTAGGCGTAAGTTTCGTCGATGTCGTGAAGGAATCCGGCCTGAACATAAAGACCACCTACGGCGGAGAAGGAACCAATAAATATCTGCTGGAAACAACCGGGTGCGGCCTAGCCTTCTACGACTACGACAATGACGGCTGGCTCGATCTCTTCATGGTGAATGGCTGGCGGCTGGAAGGCTTCGCAAAAGGACAGGAGCCGCACTGTCACCTGTTCAAGAACAATCGCGATGGCACCTTTACCGATGTGACAGCAGGCTCAGGGCTGGAGCATCGCACCGGCTGGGGGCAGGCCTGCTGCGTGGGCGATTACAACAACGATGGTCATGACGATATATTCATCACTTACTACGGCCAGAATGCGCTCTATCGTAATCATGGCGACGGGACCTTCACGGATGTAACGGAATCGGCCGGCTTGATTCAACCCGGGCCTAAGACGCGATGGAACACCGGATGTACTTTTGTCGACTATGACCGCGATGGACACCTGGATCTTTTCGTGGCGAACTATGTCGACTTCGATTTGAAGGCAGCTCCGGCTCCCGAAAGCGGCCCCTGCACGTATAAAGGAATTCTGGTCGCCTGCGGCCCGCCAGGACTGCCCGGCGGTAGAAACATCTTGTATCACAATAACGGCGACGGAACGTTTACAGATGTAAGTCAAAAGGCGGGCATGTGGACGGCAATCGGCACATACGGACTCAGCGTGGCCGCGTCCGATCTGGACAACGACGGCTGGCCCGATATTTATGTCGCGAATGACTCGGCCCCGGCGACGCTTTACCTGAACCAG
>JAATFH010000410.1 GCA_015655315.1 Terriglobales bacterium | reverse complement strand
TGATCTCAGCAGCCCGTGCCTCCGCATATGCGGCGGCTCCCATCAGCGCAGCACGGCTCTCCAGTATGATGCGCACCGGCATGTGGATAAGCAGATCGCTCAGGCGTCCTTTGTCGGTAAACGCCTTCATAAACTCCCCGTCTTTCATTTTCTTCAAAATCTTTGGCGCAATACCACCGCCCAGGTACAACCCGCCCACCGACAATACCTTCAGCGCGAGATTCCCCGCTTCCGCACCGTAAGAGGAGACAAACATGTCCAGCGTCCGGGAACACAGCTCATTCGAGCCCTCTTCGCCCACTTCGCCGATCACGGCATTCGGGTCTTCGCTCTGCATCCGCTCTTTCAGCCACGCCGGTTCGTCCATGCCTTTGTCATCGCGCAGGAAAGAGTAAATATTCTTCAACCCAATGCCGGAAACCACCCGCTCGAAGCTTACGCGCCCTGTCAGCTGGCGCTGCAGATAGCGAAACAGTTCAATTTCGATCTCAGTACGCGGAGCAAAGTCGCAATGACCGCCTTCGGAGGCCATCGGCACATGCATCTTGCCGTTCCAGACGAGAATCGCCTCGCCCAGTCCCGTGCCCGCAGATACCAGCCCGCGATTCCCGACCGCGCTCGTATCGCCTTCGCTCAAAACATGGATCTGGTCCGCGTGCAGCTCTGCAATGCCATATCCATTCGCCTCAAGATCGTTGATCAGGAAGAGATGCTTGATCTCCAGTTCCGTCGTCAACTCCGCGCAATCCAGAACCCACGGCAGATTGGTCAGCTTGAGCCGTCCATGCCGAACCGGTCCGGGCACGCCAAAACACGCGGCTGTAACTTCCGGATTGCCACTCTCGGCAAGAAACTTTTTCGTAACGACATCCAGCCCCGTATATTCCTGCGCCGGAAATCGCTCGTCGCGAATGTGCGACAGCTCTCCGTTTTCAAACCCATAAAGCGCCAAGTGGACTTTCGTTCCGCCCACATCCCCGGCGAGAATCATCGTTGAATCTCCAGTCTTCCCGTGCCGCTCGCGTCCACCGGAGGCAGGAGTGCCGCCGCGTCTTTGTCCAGCAGGAACAGCAGCTTTCCACTCTTCGGCTGAATCAGCTGTGAGGGCAGCGTCTCCGGATCATACGGTCCCTGCAGCACGCGGTGCAATGGATCGGCTTTGTCCTTGCCGCCGATCAGAAAGAAAACTTCGCTCGCCTGAACGATCACCGGCCAGGTCAGCGTCACCCGCCACGTATCCTTCTGCGGAACATGGTTGGCATACACAAGGCGTCCCAACTCGTGGATCCCGGCGGTGTGCGGAAAGATCGAGGCTGTATGTCCGTCGTCGCCCATGCCCAGTTGCAGAGCATCGAAGCGCGGAACCTCAGCGCCCTCCAGCTTGAACTGGTTGCGAATCGCCGACTCATAACGTGCGGCAGCCTCTTCCGGTGGCAGTTCGCCTTCGATGCGAATCACCTGTTCCGGCTTGAGCGGAACCTTGTCCAGCATCGCCTCGCGCGTCATGCGATAGTTGCTGTCCTTGTCTGTCGGAGGCACCGTGCGCTCATCGACAAAGAAGAGCTCCAGATGCTCCCACGGCATCGCTTGCAGAAACTTCTCCTGCGGGTTGGCCAGCAACTCGAAAGTGCGCTTCGGCGTGCTGCCGCCGGAGACGGCGATACGCGCCTTGCCTCTCGCGGCAACACTCGTTTGCACCTGTTCCAGAAAATGTTCCGCCGCGGCGTGGGCCAGTGCATCTGGCCCATCGTATACGCGGTATTCCACTGCTATTGTCTTCGCCATGCGTCAGTCATTCCCCGGTATCCGAGTCTGGGTACCCCATCCTGAGCCGAAGGCGAAGGGTGGGGTGCTGCTATCGATTCGCACCCCATTCTAACTGTTGTGCCAGCGCCTGCCGTCGCGCCCGATCAGACCATCGGCAGCCTTTGGACCCCAGGTGCCGCTGGTGTAGTTCGGGAAGTCCCTCGGCTTTGCCTTCGCCCACGCATCGAGCACCGGCGTGTACAACGACCACGTCGCCTCGACGCCATCGCGGTGCGCGAACAGCGTCTGGTCGCCAAGCATCGCATCCAGCAGCAGCCGCTCATAGCCGTTTGCCGAATTCACGCCAAACGCGGTTGCATATTGGAAATCCATCACCACCGGACAGACATTCGTCTCCGGTCCAGGCACCTTCGCGCCGAAGCGCAGGGAGATACCTTCATCCGGCTGAATCCGCATCTTCAACAGGTTTGGCTGAATCTCGTTGCACGGACCAGTAAGACGATCGAAAAGCAGCATGGGCGGCTGCCTGAACTGAATCGTAATTTCCGTAACACGCTTTTCCAGCCGCTTGCCCGCGCGCAGATAAATCGGAACTCCCGCCCAGCGCCAGTTTTCAATCTCCAGCTTGAGCGCGGCAAAGGTCTCCGTCGCCGAATTAGGGTCGACGCGGTCCTCTTCACGATAACCCTGCACCTGCTGACCATCCACCGTTCCCAGCGCATACTGGCCGCGCACGGTGTTGTCGATAGTGATGGGCTTGATTGCCCGCCAGACTTTCACCTTTTCACCGCGAACGGCACTTGCTTCAAATGAAACCGGCGGCTCCATGGCAACGAAAGAGAGCAGCTCCATCATGTGGTTCTGCACCACATCGCGCAGCGCTCCGGCCTTCTCGTAGAACGGCCCACGTCCCTCGATGCCGATGCTCTCCGCCGCCGTAATCTGAATGTGATCGATATAGTTACGATTCCAGATCGGCTCGAAGATTCCGTTAGCGAAGCGGAAAACCAGAATGTTCTGTACTGTTTCCTTGCCCAGGTAATGGTCGATGCGGAAGATCTGCTCTTCCTCGAAAACCTTGTTGACTTCGTCGTTCAGCTCTTTGGCCGATTCCAGATCATGTCCGAATGGCTTCTCGATGATCACCCGCGCATAGCCTTTTTCCGGATGCGCCATGCCGTGCTCGCCGAGCCGGTTGATGATGTCGGAGAAATACTCCGGAGCCACGGCGAGATAGAAGAGCCGGTTGCCTTCCGTTCCGCGTTCCTTGTCGATTTTTTCGAGGAGCGCCTTCAGGTCTGCGTAACCGGTGTCATCGTCAAAATTCATCGCGTGGTACTCCACTTTTTCGATGAAGTCGTCGACCTTGCTCTCCTCCCCCTTGACGCCGCCGAACTTCAAAATGCCGTCTTTCATATCGGCAGCGAATGCGCCCTTAAGATCGCGCCGCGCCACACCCACAATGGCAAATTCTGCTGGCAGCAATCCCTGCTGTTCCAGGTGAAAAAGCGCAGGCAGCAGCTTGCGCTTGGTCAAATCGCCCGAGGCGCCAAAAATCACCACGACGCCGGGGTCGGGAAGACGTTCGCTGCGTGGCGATGCCGCCCCTACCGCTTCTGGTGCAATCCTTACTTCCGTAGTTGCCATATTGTCTCCCCGCTAGTCTTTCTTCACCGCGTGACCGCCGAACGCATTCCGTTGAATCGCGATCATACGGTCGGTAAAGTTGTTTTCCTCGCGTGAACGGATGCGCCGAATCAGCGACTCCGTAATCACCGGCGCCGATACATTGAGGTCGATGGCCTCGAACACCGTCC
>JAATFH010000394.1 GCA_015655315.1 Terriglobales bacterium | reverse complement strand
GTACGAATCCTGCAGCGGGGAAATTCCTTTCCAGTAGTGAACCGGGCGAAAAACCGGGGATTTTCCCAACCGGGGAAGGGCGGTCCGCCGTGGGCACGGCAAAGGTTGTGTCTGTGGATGCCGCGAATCCCCAGGGTCCCAACGTGCTTATCAAGGCGGGCAAGCCGATCAAGACGCCGCATACCCTTGCCGAGATCAAGGCGCACAAGCTCTTTGCCGACTCACCGCTGGTCAGCCAGGGCAGGCTTTCCGTCGTGCCGCTTACCGATGCTCAATACGCATGGCTGACGGGTGAATAAAGCCCCGCGCGCTGCGCTACAATCAAAGCTGGCATAGCACGCACATGTTACGTTTTTCTACTGCAGGTGAATCGCACGGCGAGAGTTTAATTGCTTTGGTTTCAGGGCTGCCCGCCGGTGTCGACGTCGATATAAATTTCATCAATCGCGAGCTGTGGCGGCGCCAGCAGGGTTTTGGCCGCGGCGGTCGCATGCGTATCGAACAGGATACGGCGCACATCCTCTCCGGCGTGCGGCATGGCAAGACCATTGGCTCGCCTGTTGCCATTGAAATTGAGAATCGCGACTGGAAGAACTGGACGGATATTCTTCCTGTCGAAGTTGGCGATCCCGCCAAACACAAGGCAGTCGCGTCGCCGCGTCCCGGCCACGCCGATCTTGCGGGCGCATTGAAATACGATTTTCCAGATGCGCGTTACGTTCTGGAGCGGGCATCGGCCCGTGAATCCACTGCGCGTGTCGCAGCTGGCGCATTGGCAAAGCTGCTGCTTCTGCAACTGGGAATTGACATCGCTAGCCATGTGATCCGCGTAGGCCATGCCGAACTGGAACGCGACGCGAACTGGAATGAAATTTCCGCGCTGCGTGCAAAAGAGGAAGTGGTTCTGGGTTGTGTCGACCCGGAAGCGGAAGAGCGCATGAAGGCGGAAGTCGACAAAGTTCTGCGCACGGGCGATACCGTCGGCGGCGTATTTGAAGTGGTCATTCATGGAGCACCGGCAGGCATCGGCACGCATACGAACTGGGACGAGCGGCTGGACGGTATTCTGGCGCAGGCTGTGATGTCTTTACAAGCCGTGAAGGGCGTTGAGGTGGGCCGCGGTGTGACGGCGGCGGAGTCCTTCGGTTCGGAAGTTCACGACGGGATCGGTTACAGCAGCGAGGCAGCGAATGGCAGGCATACCCGCTTCACCCGAGAACGCAACAATGCAGGCGGGGTTGAAGGCGGCATCTCCAACGGAGAAGATGTGATTGTCCGAGGCTATCTGAAGCCGATTTCAACACTGCGCCGGCCACTGCAGTCTGTCCGCTTCGACACTCGCGAAGAGACAAAGGCCGCTTACGAACGCAGTGACGTCTGCGTGGTTCCGGCTGCAGGAGTTGCGGCAGAGGCCATGGTCGCGCTTGCTTTTGCCCGCCTGGTGCTGGAAAAATTCGGCGGCGATTCGCTGCGGGAGCTGAAGCGTAACTATGATGGTTACGTGGAGCAGATTCGCGCCTACTGAGCTTTGGAAGAATGATTCGAGAGATCGTCAAATACCCCGACCCGATTTTGCAAAAGCCGACCGAACCGGTGACCGAGTTCAATGAGGAACTACGCACGCTGGTCGACGATATGTTCGAGTCGATGTACGCGGCGCAGGGAATCGGGTTGGCTGCGCCACAGATTGGTGTTTCCAAACGGATTACCGTCATCGATCTCAGCTTCAAGAAAAACCCGGAAGAGAAGATCGTTCTCATCAATCCCGAGATCATTTTCAAGCAGGGCAAACAAAACGAAGAAGAGGGCTGCCTGAGTCTGCCCGAGATTCGCGAAAAGGTATCGCGCGCGGAAAATGTGCGTGTGCGCGCACAGAACGTTAAGGGAGAGTGGTTTGAAATCGATGGAGAAGAACTGCTGGCCCGCGCCTTTCAGCATGAGATCGATCACCTCGACGGAATCCTGTTCATCTTTCGCGTCAGCGCATTGAAGCGTGATCTGCTGCTGCGCAAGATCCGCAAGATGCAGAAAAACGGCGAGTGGTAAGCCATGCGTCTTGTTTTTTGCGGCACACCGCAGTTTGCTGTTCCAAGCCTCAAGGCATTGCT
>JAATFH010000215.1 GCA_015655315.1 Terriglobales bacterium | reverse complement strand
TCATCGTCTGGAGTCTTCGCTTCGCTCAGAATGACAGTTCCGCTTCACGGGCTGTTCTTGCTCTGCCCCTGGTACTTGTCATCGTCTTCCCAGATTGATATCCAACTGCACGCCTCTCCCGTTGAGTGTGGTCACAGGCGAGAGCGAGAAGAGGACGGCTTGCCGGGAGCGGTGGCGGAAAACGTAGTCTCCGATCAAGTAGCCGAAGGTGCTGCCTACGATCACGTCCGAAGGAAAATGCTCGCGGGATAAGACGCGCGATGCGGATACTGCCGTTGCCAGGGAATAGACGACGGTCTTGGTGCCGATGCCGTCATACTGACCGGCGATGACACGGGCGAAAGACCAGACGATCATGCAGTGGTTGGATGGCATCGATTGCCCATCGGGCCAGGTCTTTGTACCGTGCGGCCAGAAACGGCCTGAGCCATCACCTTGATTTGGACGCTCGCGGTCGATGGCATACTTCAATCCTTCGTTCAGAATGAGGGCGTCGAGGGTGGCTTCGCCTGCGAGCACGGACGACTCCTGCAGATAGTCGTTGTGTGTACCGGCGGCCACAAAATAGGCGACGACCGGCGCGGCGCTGGGTCCATACAAGCCGGCGTAGTCGGAGAATTTCTTGAATTTATCTTCGCGGTTCGGATTCGATCCCAGGTCGCGCATGACACGCGCGTCGTAGTGGATGGAAAGCCCGGTGGCGATACCAAAGGGCGCGATCCAGAGAAAATCTGTTGCCGACGCGCGCAGGGGGCTGGTGACGATGCCAGCCTCATCCTGAAGCACATGCATGACGCAGGGTTTGATGGAGTGCAGTGTGCAGTTATCGTTGGAGGCGGTGGTTTGCGCAAGGATCCGGCATACGCCAAAAAGACACAGGAATAGTGCGGTCAACCTCGGAAAAAGATACACATGGCGACTTTATACGCACCGGCTTAAGTATTCCTTAAGCCTTCCATTTCCAATGGCGTCAGGCGGCTGGAGTAATGATAAGGGCTTCGATTGGGGGCACTGGCTTGAGTTCGGGGAACTGCACTTCAAGGTAATTTCCCGCCGCGACATCGGCGAGCACTCGATTTGCCGTGTCCTCGGTTCGCGTAGAAACGATATGCAGACGCCGGACGGACCGCATGGTTACGGTAGCGAGCAGGAAACGGTTTTCAATCTTCGTACTTGCGGAGTACACCAATTCGGAGCGCATATGGCCTCGTTTCGCGGATGACATTGCCAGAGTTCAGGAGGCAGCTCGGAAAGGAAGGCGGCCAGATGAAGAAAGAAAGGGGGAAGCGCCCTTCAAACACCAGCATACGCGCCCCCTGGCTTTTTACCTATTACTTTTTAGACACTGCGCCGCTCTTATTCCGGGGTTATTCCGGGGCCGGCTGCCATAACTCGACGCGATTCCCTTCCGGATCGTTGAACCAGCCGAAGCGTCCGTATTCGGTGTCGTCGCGCTTTGCGTCGACGGTGACGCCGGCGGCGATGAGCCTGTCGAGCACGGCGTCGAGGTCGTCCACCTGAAAATTGAACATCGCGGGCTGCTGCACCGGCCAGTAAGCATCGTCCGGCCGGAAGAAGGCAACGACGGTGTATGCCTGCTGCTCCTTTGCAGGAAAGATGACGCAGCCTGCATCGAACTTGAGCCCAAGGTGCTCTTCGTACCAGGCGTAGAGCGCTTTGGGATCACGGACCCGCACAAAGGCTCCGCCGAAGCCGATTGCTTTCGCCATGGTTTACTCCTCGCTGCTGAGTATATCTTCGAGCGTCGATTTGTGTTTCGCTTTACGGCGCTCTGCGCGCGGTTTGTCCTCGATAACGCGCTCCGCCTTGGGCTGGCCCACACGCTCGCGGGCATTGGCTTTGACCGCCTTGACCGCGGAAAATTTCTTGACCTTCTTTTTCATCACCTTCGCTCGTTCGCCTGTTACCGGTTTGATCATTTCCTGCCGCCCGGCCAGTATGAAATACTTTTACAGGTGATAGGGGTGATTTGCTATGGACGAACGCGACTTTTTCAACGAACAGAACGAGCAGCGCAACCATATGCTCACCTGTCCGCACTGCGGCAAGGCAGACGAGTACCAGCTTGCATGGCTGGTGCGGCGTAAACGCAATGCTCTGCCTCGCAATGCCGACGAGCGCGACCGGGCGCGCTTTGCCAAGGCCCAGTCCTACATGGTTCGCAAGGACGATATGGTGGCCTGCAAAAATATCCGGTGCCGGAGACGGTTTGAGGTGGCTGGGGTGCAGTCGGTCGCGTTTCTGCAATCCGCCTGACCGGGTCTGTGCTGCGGACCACTTTTACGCCAACGATTGGGGAATCGCTTCTTCCCAGCGTCCCTGAGCTTTGAGGATCAGCTCGATGACTTCGCGCGCGGCACCCTTTCCGCCGGGATTGCTGGTCACGAAGTGGCAGGCGGCTTTCAGCTCCGGTGCGGCATCTGCAACGGCGACGGCGAGCCCGGCGCGCACGGCGGGGGGCAAGTCGGGCAGATCGTCACCCATATAGGCGGTTTCTTCTGCGGTGACTCCGGCCTTCTGCAGGCACTCCTCAAAGGCTGCGGTCTTTTTTGCCTGGCCAAGGTAGACGTAATCCACGTGGACCTCATTGGCACGCTGCTGGACGGCGGGAGACTTGCGGCCAGTAATGAAGCCGGTTTTGATACCCATGATGTGGGCGAGGGTCAAACCCGCGCCATCTTTCGCGTTGAAGACCTTCATCTCCGAGATTTCGCCGCCACCGGGCGCTGAGATAAGGCAGACGCCGCCATCGGTGAGGGTTCCGTCCACGTCCATGAGAAAAAGCTTAATTTTCCTGGCGCGATCGAGGAGGGCTGCGGGGAATTCCGAATTCTCTTGCATACAGCGATTTTACCCTCGAATTTTTGCCGCCCCGTTTCTGCGAATTCAGAAGGCCGGCGCGGCTAGATACAGGGTCTTGAGATCGGCTCCTGCGTCTATTTTGCTAAGGCGATACATCAACAACGCGGCGCGCTCGGTATGGAGGGGCTGCGCGGACAGGTCGACGGTCTCGCCGGGAGCGTGCGCTCCCTCTCCTGTGGCTCCTATGCCTGCCAGACCGGGCAGATATTCAGCGACGAAGGCGATGTCGCCCGCGCCGCGCTTCATCGGGTCGAGCTCCGGCATTTCGGGGAAGCCGAGGCTCTTGTTGGCTCCATTCAGCATGCGCAGGAGGGCGCGGCTATCCTCCGTGGGAGCCATGGCCGGATAGCCTTCGCCGAATTCGATGCTTGCGCTGGTTTTGGGCAGATGCTGGGCGACAATGGCTTTCATCTTTGCTTCGACGCGGTCGGTCTGCTCGTTCGAGATGGTGCGAATGTCGCCGCTGGCGTAGGCGGTGGGCGAGATGATGTTGTCTTTTCCCGTTGCGCTGCCGGAGATGCCTTCGGGATCGACGGTAACGGTTGTGCCTCCGAGGACAAGGCCCGCGTTGTAGGTCAGATATTTTTCCGGGAGCTGAGTGCGGAAAGCGTCGAGGATACGGGCAACTTCGTAGATGGCGCCGTAGCCTTTGCTGTCGGAAAAAATGCCTGACGAATGGCCGGTCTCTCCGGTCGCCTTGATGCGCCAGGTGATGGAGCTGCGGCGGCTGACGCTTCCGTAAAAGACGCCGTCGATGCGCGGCGTGCCTTCGAATTCGAGCGCCACGTCGCTGTGTCTGGCGGCGGCGATCATGTCGCGCCGGGAGATGCTGGCGGGTTCGCCGTGGGCTTCTTCATCGCCGCTGAGGACGATGGTGATGTCGGTCTGCTTGAGCACTCCGGCGGCCTGCATGGCCTTGAGCGCGTAGAGCATAATGACGAGGCCGCCCTTCATGTCATTGGTGCCGGGGCCGGTGGCGACGTTGCCGCTCCCCGAACCGTTCACAGTGTAGGTCTGGAAAGGGCTGTCTTTCTCGAAGACCGTATCCATGTGGCCGATGAGAAGCATGCGCTTGCCGCACTTGCCGGGTTCGGGGCCGGGATGCTCGGCGACGAGAACCCCGGCGCGCTTGACCTCATCCATGGGAATCCATTTGGTCTGGAAGCCCAGTTCCTCGAGCTGCGCGGTGATGATTTTGCCGACGGCGCGGACACCTTCGAGGTTGCGGGTTCCGCTGTTGATTTCGACCAGTTGTTTGAGGAGGTCGTTCGAGGCTTGCTCGTTGGTCTTGATGTAGCTGACCATGGCCTGCTCGGGCGCTGCTAGCTGCTGCGCTGACAATGACGATATTGCAAGCAGGGCTGCGGCGAGGCACGCAGGAAGTCTGGTTTGCATGATGGAAATGAGAATAGCATCTGAGATTTTGCTGATAGCAGATCGCAGGAAAGCGGATCCTTCGCGTTGCTCAGGATGACAGCATTTCTGGGGAGACCGGCCTGTGACAAATCCGATATACTGGCGCGTTCACCTATGAAGATTCTTGTTTGCATCAAGCAGGTTCCACAGAAGGATGCTCCGCTGAAGCTCAACGAGTCCGGCACCTGGATTCGTGAGGATGTTTCGTATGAAGTGAATGAGCCGGATGCGTATGCGCTGGAAGAGGCACTGCGGCAAAAGGAAAAGCATGGCGGCGAGGTCGTCGTGATCACCGCCGGTCCGGTGCGGGCACAGCAGGTGCTGCGTGAAGCGCTGGCCAAAGGCGCGGACCGGGCGATTCATCTTGAGGACGACAAGTTTGTTCAGCTGGATTCGACCAACACGGCGCGTGCGATAGCGGCGGCTGCGGCTGAGGAGAATTTCGACCTGATCGTGACCGGGCTGCAGTCGGATGATTTTGGCGCGGCGCAGACGGGCGTGCTGCTGGCTGAGATTCTGGGGCTGCCGCATGCCACGATCATCATCGGGATCGAGAAGACAGACTCCGGGCTGCGGCTGAAAAGAGAATTAGAGGCCGGGCATTACCAGTTCATCGATCTTCCGACGCCGGCGGTGCTGACGATCCAGAGCGGGATCAACAAGCTGCGCTATGCCAGCCTGATCGGGATCAAGCAGGCCAAGAACAAACCGCTGCGCAAGGTGGCGTGGGCGGAGGTCGAGCCGAAGCTGAGCAAGAATCTGCAGCAGATTGAGCGGCTGTATGTTCCGGTGAAGCAGAAGAAGACCGAAATGATCGAGGGACCGGCGGCGGAAGTGGCGCGCAAGGTCACGGAGTATCTCAAAAACACCGCTCGCGTGATTTAATGATTGCGACAGATTTTTCATCTTTTTCTTGACGCTATTTTCAGGAGATTTTGCACGATGGCTAATATGAACATCCCCGCAGAAGAACGTAACCTGACGCCCGACCAGGTGGAGGCTCTCGATAAACGCCGCCAGTGGGGAGTGACTTTTCAGGTGATCGCCGGGCAGTTTGCCTTTTTTGCTGTGCTGCTCACGGTGTGGTCGGGGCAGGATGCGACGTATTCGCCGGGCTGGGTGCATCCGATGGTGTACTACAACATTCTTGCGGCTGTGCTTGCGGTGGTCTTTGGCGGCTACGGCACGTATCTGAAGCGCGGGCGTCCGGAGTTTTCCAGCCTGTAGTTGGAGTAAAGCAGATCCTTCCGCTTCATTTCATTCAGCGTCAGGATGACAAATTTGAAATAGCACAAGGGGAGCTTCGGCTCCCCTGAGGTGTGTATGGCGGACACGATTCTTGTCGTTGCGGAACAGCGGGAAGGCAAACTGAACCGCGTCTCCCTTGAAACCATTGCCGGTGCGCAGGCTATCTCGAAAGAGACGGGCTGGCCGGTAGAAGTCGTGCTCGCAGGCAGCGATATTGGTTCGCTGGCGCAGGAGCTGGCAGCTAAAGCTGTAGCTCGCGTTTCTGTGCTGGAGGCTCCGGCGCTGACAACGTACACCTCGGATGCTTATGTTTTTGCGCTGAAACAGTTCATTCAGGAGAAGCAGCCGAAGCTGGTGCTCTTTCCGCATACCTACCAAGTGCGCGACTTTGCGCCGCGTCTGGCGCTGGCGCTGGATCGCTCGCTGATTTCGGATGCAGTTGGCTATAAGTACGAGAACGGCAGGCTGCTGTTTACGCGGCAGATGTTTCAGGGGAAGTTTGCTGCCGATGTTTCGTTTGCCGGGGATGGGCCTTGGCTGGCGACGTTCCAGATCGGGGCGTTTCGCGGGGATCAGGCTGAAGCTGGGTCTGCGCCGGTTGAAAATGTAACTGCTGCGGTTTCAGAAGGCTCGCCGCGCGTGACTCCGCATGAAGTATTTCAGGAAGCGAAGCAGGCGGTCGATCTTTCGCAGTCGGAGGTCATCGTCGCTGTTGGGCGCGGCATCAAGGAACAGAAGAATCTTGCGCTTGCCGAAGAGCTGGCGAAGGCGCTGGGCGGCGAGGTTGCGGCTTCGCGTCCGATCTGCGATAACGGCTGGCTTCCGCTGGAGCGACAGATTGGCTCATCGGGGCAGACGGTTGCTCCCAAGCTCTACGTTGCGCTGGGGATCAGCGGGGCGATTCAGCACCTTGTCGGGATGAAGGGTTCGCGCACAATTGTCGCGATCAACAAAGACCCTGAGGCACCGATCTTTGAGATTGCCGATGTGGGCGTGGTTGGGAATCTGTTCGATGTGGTGCCTGCGCTGACCGAGGAGATTAAGAAGGCTAAGAGCGCTTAATTTTCGATACTGTCATTCTGAGCGCGCAATCCGCGCGAAAGAATCCATACGATGCTTCAGCGGCCCAGTCACATTTAGTTTTTTTTATTGACTGCAGAGATGCGCAATAGGGCCATACGGGAAAACCGATAGCAGCCATGGCAAATGAATATCGCATGGATTCTTCGCGCGGATTACGCGCTCAGAATGACGCCCTGTTTGTCTTATCTCTAGTAAGATGATCGGTCGCCATGATTACTTTTCGCAAACCGATTGAAGGAATCGAGCGGCCTCAGATGGAGGCTGATGTTGTCATCGTCGGCGGTGGTCCGGCTGGGATGGCTTGTGCGCTGCGGCTCTCGCAGTTGATCGATGAGCATAACCAGAATCATCCTGATTCGCAGCTCTCGAAGGACAACATTTACGTTCTCGAAAAGGCGCGCGAGGTGGGCCAGCATTGTCTGTCTGGTGCGCTGCTCGATCCGCGTTCTATGCGTGAGTTATTGCCTGGGTTTGAATCGGAAGCGCCGATTGATGCTGAGGTCACGAAGGAGTCGGTTTACTTTCTCTCGAAAGATAAGGCGCGTAAGTTTCCGATTGTTCCGCCTCCGCTGCGGGATCATGGCAACTACGTTATCTCGATCAATAAGTTTGTGAAGTGGCTGGGGCAGAAGGTGGAGGACGCCGGGATCACTGTCTTTACCGGGTTTGCCGGGTCGGAGCTGCTGTTTAACGACGACAGCCGCGATGCTGAGATTGCGCGGGTGGCTGGGGTTCGCACCGATGACAAAGGCGTCGATAAGCTGGGGCAGCCGAAGGCGAATTTTGAGCCGGGTTATGATCTGCGGGCGAAGATTACGATTCTGGCCGAGGGCTCGCGCGGGAACTGCGCCAAGCAGCTGATCGAGCGGCTGGAGATGGAAGATTTCTACCATGCGCAGACGTATGGGGTTGGAATTAAAGAGTTGTGGGAGATTCCGGCGGGGCGCGTGGCCAAGGGCGAGGTGATTTACACGCTTGGGTATCCGCTGACGACGAAGGAGTATGGCGGCGCGTGGATTTATGGAATTTCCGACACGCAGGTTTCTGTCGGCTATGTGACGGGGCTGGATTACGAAGACCCGCGCACCGATCCGCATCATGTCTTTCAGGATTTCAAAGAACACCCGTTGGCCCGGCGTATTCTCGAAGGCGGCAAGATGGTTCGCTATGGAGCGAAGACGTTGCCCTATGGCGGATGGCTGACGATGCCGCGCATCTATGGCAACGGATGGATGATTCTTGGCGACTCGGCGAGCTTTTTGAATTCGCAGCGGCTCAAGGGGATTCATCTGGCGATCAAGAGCGGCATGCTGGCAGCGGAGACGGCATTCGATGCGCTGCTTTCGGGCGACAGTTCCGCCGATACGCTCAGCGAATACAAGGCTTCCGTCGATGCGAGCTGGATTCGGGACGAGCTGTATCCGGTGCGGAATTTTCATCAGGGCTTTGAGCATGGTTTGTATGACGGGCTCATCAAAGCCGGGATTCAGCAGGTGATGCGCGGCGGCAATCTCGGACCGGATTATAAGAACGAGCCTGGTTATCTGCGCATGAGGCATGTCGAGGCGTTGAATCCGCTGGGTGAGGGACGCACGCATTTTCTGGGCAACGCAAAGGGCGATGGAAAGCTGACCTTCGACCGGCTCACCGATGTGTATCACTCGGGCACACGTCATGAAGATGATCAGCCGACACATCTTGTGATTAAAGACCTGGATATTTGTAACAGTCGCTGTGGCAAAGAATTCGGCAACCCATGTCAGTACTTCTGCCCGGCTGCGGTGTATGAGATGGTCGAGTCGAGCGAGACTGCTTCCGGCAAAGAGCTTCACATCAACTTTGCCAACTGTGTGCATTGCAAGACCTGCGACATTATGGATCCTTACCAGATCATCAACTGGGTGCCTCCGGAAGGCGGCGGCGGCCCTAACTACGATGGCATGTGACTGAACCTCTGATGGCATGCACCTTGACGTTCCGGTGCGTTAGAGTAAGCCGATGGCCACGATTTACATACGCGCTGCGACTACGGAAGATGTTCCCGCACTGCGGGAACTGATCGAGCATTCTGTGCGCGAGCTGCAGGCGGGCTGGTATACGCAGGAGCAGATCGAAGCCGCGGTGCATTCCGTGTTCGGAGTGGACCAGCAGTTGATTGACGACGGGACCTACTACGTAGCCGAGATCGGCGGCCAGATAGCCGGATGCGGAGGCTGGAGCAAGCGTGGCACGCTGTACGGAGCCAGTCACTACGATCGTTCACGCAACGATGCGATGCTTGACCCGGCACGCGACCCGGCGCGGAGTCGTGCGTTCTTCACGCATCCGGTTTTTACGCGGAAGGGTGCAGGCCGCTCGCTGCTTCCGCGCTGCGTGGAAGGTGCACGCAAAGCCGG
>JAATFH010000518.1 GCA_015655315.1 Terriglobales bacterium | reverse complement strand
TCAAAATCTATTAAGAGGGTTCGATGGACCTGAGTTGAAACATCTTCAATCCTATCTATCCGGAGAAAAGAACATTACGCATCGGACTCCGCCGGTCTTTCTTTTTGAGAGCCTGGACGATGCGCGTATCAGTTCGCAGAACAGCATACTTTTTGTAGCCGCATTGCGCAGCGCGGGCATACCGGTGGACGCGCATCTGTTCGCGCACGGAGAGCACGGTTGCGGATTAGCCGAGGGAATTCCGGAAGAAAGCGCATGGCCAGAGATGTTTCACCAGTGGCTGGTCGCGCAGCAATTCATTTCGCGATGAGGCATGCGTTATATGGAGCCGGGGCAACACAAAACTCAAGACACCGCTGAGGGACTCCTGTCCCTGGAACAGAGCGCACTCATACCTATATAAACCGATAATAGCGGACTGCCGGAACAATCGTTACCATCAGCCTTGGTACGAGACGCGGCATCGGTTCGAAGACCATGTTCGTCTTAGGTTCATCGTCGAAAAGCACAGAAGTGGTGTTCGCATTCATCCAAGTGACAGCGAATTTTGGATATTCAACCGGCGGCAATCCAACTTGTACATCAAGAGAATGGGAGAAACGAAATATGAACACGTTCACGACAAAAGACGGCACCTCTATTTTTTACAAAGACTGGGGAACTGGTCCAGTCGTTACCTTCTCTCACGGCTGGCCTCTTAGCGCGGACGCGTGGGATGCGCAGATGCTGTTTCTGGGCCAGCAGGGCTATCGCGTCATAGCCCATGATCGGCGCGGCCATGGACGTTCAGGACAAACCTGGACAGGAAACAACATGGATCAATATGCTGACGATCTCGCCGAACTGATCGAGCACCTGGACCTGCGCAATATCACAATGGTTGGGCACTCGACCGGTGGGGGAGAGGTTGCCCGCTACATCGCGCGACATGGCAATGCTCGTGTTTCCAAAGCGGTCTTGATTTCCGCGGTTCCTCCTCTCATGCTGAAGACTGACAAGAACCCTGGGGGGCTGCCGCTTTCCGTATTTGACGATATTCGCGCTGGTGTCGCCGGTGATCGCGCGCAATTTTACAAGGACCTCAGCCTGCCTTTTTATGGTTACAACAAACCGGGAGCGAAGATATCCGAGGGCGTCCGCGAAGCGTTCTGGCTGCTCGGCATGCAGTCTTCGATTATCGGTTCTTACGATTGCATCAAGGCATTTTCGGAGACCGATCAGACTGAAGACCTCAAGAAGATCGAAGTTCCAACCTTGATCATCCAGGGGGATGCAGATCAGATTGTTCCCATCGACGATTCCGGACGGCTTTCAGCGAAGATCATTAAGGATGCGACATTGAAGGTGGTTCCGGGCGCGCCGCACGGTCTATGCACAACGCACGCTGATGTGGTCAACAAGGATCTTTTGGCGTTTCTGCAAAAGTAATGTCGGTATGCCACATCGATGAGAGCATCGTAATCTCGATCTCGATGGTTATGGCTTCGTCCCAGCCTTGCCGTATAAAGTCTGGCAAAGATGACGTGAGAGTTCTCTCCGCATTCAGGTACGTGTGGCGCAAAGGCGCCACACGTACCTGCCAGTTCAGGCTTCGAAATAGCGCGTATGGTCGAAATCGGGAAAAACCCGGCTGCTTCGGCTGCCACCCCAACTGTTCCCGAGTTCGCTCACTCCAGTGGAACCTTTCTCACGCACAAGCCGGTGGAGATCCGGCTGCTCCTTTACATAGCAAGATGGGAAGCAGATCGTGCCAATCAGCTCGAACTTATCGCAGGTTGATATAGAGCGGTTGACCAACGGTGCCGGGATTTCGCGGCATGTATGGCAGCGCTATCATTAGAGATAGTTTGCTTCTTTGTTCAGCTTATTTTAAGCAAGTACGGCGATAATCCATTTCAGGTGTTATCCGTGCGAGTTCTTTTAGTGGAAGATGAAAAACGCCTTGCCGAGAACATCGCGGGCGCGCTTCGTGAAACTGGACTGGCGGTCGATTGTGCACTGGAGGGGGAAACCGGTTCATACCTCGCAGAGCAGGGTATCTATGATGCCGTTGTGCTTGACCTCATGCTCCCAATCAGAAGTGGACAGAGCATACTGCGTGGCCTGCGACAGAAAGGGCTTCGTACGCCTGTCCTGATCCTGACGGCGCAGGAGGGGAAAGAATCCATCATCGAACTCCTGAATGCGGGTGCCGACGACTATCTCAGCAAGCCATTCGATTTGGGAGAACTGCTGGCGAGGGTGAAGGCTCTCATTCGACGCGGCAAAGGTGTTTCTCATCCCGTGCTGAAACTTGCAGATGTCGAAGTCAATACGCTGCAACAGACGGTTTTTCGGCGCGGCCAATTGATCGATCTCTCCCCGACAGAGTATCGCATACTGGAATATCTCATTCACCGCCCGCGGGTAATTGTGTCAAAACAAGAGTTGTTGGAGCATCTCTACGACTTTGACTGGGAACACGATTCCAATGTGATTGAAGCGCATATCTCCAACCTGCGCAGGAAACTCAATCTCGCAGAAACCGAACCTTTGATTGAAACTCTTCGTCATCGCGGCTACCGCTTGAATGGAGGCAGTGCAGCATGAGGATGAGGTCCATTTCGATTACACGTCGACTCGTCGGAACTCTCCTTGCTCTCGAAGTCCTATCGGCGCTGGCACTCATTGTTGCGGTCACTGTCCATGAACGTCATGTCCAGCTCAAAGCATTCGACGCCTCTCTTGTAGCTGCCTCAGAATCGCTGATGGGCGCCGTGCAGGACGCTGAAGACAAAGACGACAACGTGCTTCTGGACCTGCGTACTGTCCGCATTGAAGCGAATGCCATGTACCTCGTGGAAGATGAGCAAAACCATGTGCTTGGCTCGTCCGGCGATATGACGCAAGACTTCCGCACTCTCTCCCGGATGCCGGGCTTTCATAATGCGACCATCGCTGGTCGGCGATTTCGCTTTTACACCCTTCATGGCTTACGCATTATCGATCCCGGCGACCCCAATGGAGGTAAAAGCCACAACATTACGGTTGTCTACGGAACGCCTGTCGCGCATGTATGGCATGAGGTCCTCGAACAGGTTCGTTTCTTTGCGATTGCAACCGCAGTTCTACTTGGGGTGACTGCGGTGCTCATGGTTGGCGTCATAAGAAGACGTCTTGCGCCTGTCCATGCACTTGCTTTAGAGGCTGATCGGGTCAGTTCGGGCAACTGGTTCTTCTCTGCTCCGGTTAGCGCGAAGGAGACTGTCGAGTTGCGGCCACTCGCGAGAGCGCTTGAGGCGGCGCTTGAGCGCGTGCAGCTCTCGTTCGAACAACAGAAGCGTTTTACCAGCGATGCGGCCCACGAACTGAAGACCGATGTCGCCATCGTGAAGTCTTCGCTACAACTTCTCTCCATGCGCAAACGAACCGCAGAGGAGTACAGCGAAGGCCTGGCTTTGAGCCTGGATGACTTCACTCGATTGGAAAATACGGTAAACAGGCTGTTGACACTGGCGCGGCTGGAGCAGCCCGAACAATCAAGTCCTGAGAGACAGTCTTTCTGCTCTTTGCGCGAAGCGGCTGAAGAAGCGGTTCATCAAAGTGAGCCTTTTGCTCAGATCAAAAGTATCGAAGTGAGTATCCACTCTGTCGATGAGGCATTTGTTCCATTGGATCGTCACGATGCTGTGCTCCTCTGCGCGAACTTAGTGGTAAACGCCTTGCAACATAGTCCAAGATCTGGGAAAGTGCGAATATCTCTCGCTCGCGAAGGAAGCAAAATAATTCTGACGGTACAGGATTGGGGAGAAGGGATCTCAGAACAAGATCGGCCCCCTCTCTTCCATCCTTTTTATCGGGGAGACGTCTCGCGCAGTCGCAAGAGCGGGGGATCTGGATTGGGTCTCTCCATCTGCAAGGCGATCTGCGACAGAGTAGGCGGTTCCATTGACATCTCGAACCACGCTGCCGGTGGGGCACTGGTGACAGTCATTCTGCCTTCTCATGCTGTATCTCCTGTAGCAGCATATTCAGGTTCACTTAAGGCGGAATAGAGACACTCGGAGAGCCGGCAAGTCACAGCCGAGTCCTTCTCCAGGAGTGCACTATGCGTGCTTATCAAGGGGTGGTCGCTGCAACCCTCCTCTCTATTACAGCGGCTGCCGCTGCGCAGAATTATCATGTTGCCGATCATTGGAAACTGGGGGGACAGGGAGGCTGGGACTATCTGCTGAGCGACGACGCGGCACATCGTCTCTACATCACACACAATTCTCGCGTCGAAGTCGTAGACAGCTCTACGGGCAAACCTCTCGGTGCCATTACCAGTCTTAAAAGTACGCATGGTGTTGCGCTGAATCCGGATGGCAAGATGGGATACATCAGTGATGGAGCAGGCAACGCCATCATCGTTTTTGATCGCGGCAGTCTCTCCATTCAGGCTACTGTTCCTGCGGGAACAAATCCCGATGGCATCACCTACGAACCGTCCACGAAGACAGTCTGGGCAT
Organism: Terriglobales bacterium; assembly: GCA_015655315.1. Lineage (GTDB taxonomy): Bacteria > Acidobacteriota > Terriglobia > Terriglobales > Acidobacteriaceae > Alloacidobacterium. The sequence continues at coordinate 2,484 of JAATFH010000518.1, read as the reverse complement.
TCAATGGCCGCAGCAAAGATGTCTCTGTCCTAGATACTGGCACGAACACAATACTTGCGACGGTCCCGCTTCCCGGAAAGCCCGAGTTTCCCCAGGTGGATGGGCACGGTGCTGTCTTCGTGAATATTGAAGACAAGAACTCCATCGTGAAATTAGATGCGGCGACTCATAAGATTCTCGCCACCTGGGAACTGAACGGTTGCGAATCACCGTCCGGGATGGCAATCGACCGCAGCAGCCACAGGCTCTTCTCTGTCTGCGATGGAGGCAAAATGGCGATTGTCGATTACACATCCGGAAAGCTACTGGGCCTTGCCTCCATTGGGGATTCTCCGGATGCAGCCGCCTTCGATCCGGCACATCACCTCGCGTTTTCTTCGAACGGCGGTGACGCTACGCTCAGCGTGGTCGATACCGCGAAGCCGGGATTCCCGACAGTGCAAACAGTAAAGACGGCGAAGGGCGCGAGAACAATGACCCTCGATGCCGCGACAGGACGCATCTTTCTGGTTACGGCGCAATTCGGCCCCGCACCTGCTGCGACGGCAGCGGTGCCGCATCCACGGCCAAGCATTGTTCCCGATAGCTTCGAAGTTATCGTTGTAGAGAAGTAACGTAGGAGTGGCAGATGTTCATGGCCCGCGATTCGTAGTCGCGGGCTATTCTCCTGCAGCTGTGGCGTGCGAACGTGTCAGCAAGTAGTAGACCACCGGCGTGACGATCAGGCTCAACACCATCGAGATGAGAAGGCCACCAATGACGGCGATGGCCAGCGGCTGCAGCATCTGCGATCCCGAGCCGAGGGCAAATGCCAGTGGCAGCATGCCGCAGATGGCGGCTGTTGCCGTCATGAGGATGGGGCGAAGGCGGCGCTGGGCAGCGTGCATCATCGCGTCTTCAGCAGAGACGCCTTCCCGTCGATAGCGTTCGTCGGCGTCGAGCAGCAGGATACCGTTCTTTGCCACGATGCCGATGACCATAATCAATCCCATGAACGATGCGACGTTGAATATCGTTCCTGTGATCAACAGCCCGAAGAGCACTCCGGCGATAGAGAGTATCGAAGAAGTAAGAATCGCGGCTGGTGCGGCAAAGTTTCGAAACTCAGCGAGCAGCACGCCAAAGACCAGTGCCAGCGAAAGGAGGAGAACGCGCAATAACTCGTGGAACGATTTTTGTTGTTCCTGGTAGGTGCCGCCATATTCAATCCGGACAGTCGGCGGCAGGTGCATGGCGGCAACCGTCCTCTGGACTTTAGAAATCGCCGTTCCAAGATCGGAACCTTCGAGCCGCGCAGTGACGGTGACGAGTTGCTGCAGATTCTCACGCTTGATTTCATTTTGCGGCGGCAACTGTGTCACCTGAGCCAGCGAACCGAGAGTCGCAAGCTTGCCTGTCGCACTATTGAAGACCGTGTTCTGGATCGTGTCTAACGACTGCCGCGTCTCATCGCCCAAGCGGACGCGCACAGTATACGGACGCCCGTTCGCAATCAATGGATCGGTCGTGGTGACGCCATCAAGGATAGAGGTGGCGTCTTCTGCAACTTCAGCCGGCGTGAAGCCGAGACGAGCGGCGACGCTCGGATCAACCTGAAAGTTGGTGGCGGGACCGCTGATGGTATTGTCGATGCCGTTTTCAACGTCGACCACGCCGCCGATCTTGCTGATCGCGTCCCCGATGCGAGGACCGAGTTCAGCGAGCAGCGCGGGATCGTTGGCGAAAATCTTGATCTGGATCGGCTCCGGCGCATTCGAGAGGTCTCCGATCATGTCCTGCAGAATCTGCGTGAACTCAACGTCGAGTTCAGGTTCGGTTTTCTTGATCTCCGCCCGGGCGTCTGCGATAACTTCATCGATCCCGCGATCCCGTTTGCTCTTCAGCTTCACCGTGATGTCACCGGTGTTGGTTTCAGTCACAGCCGCGAGCCCCATTTGCAACCCGGTCCGCCGTGATGTGCTTTCAACTTCCGGCAGGTCGTGAAGAATACGGTTCACGTGCTCCAGCACACGATTAGTCTCGGTGAGCGAGCTGCCCGCGGGCATGATGTAGTCGAGAATGAAACCTCCTTCATCCATTTCCGGAAGGAGATCGGAACCCAGAGCCTTGTAGGCGATCCAGCTGCCAAAGATCAGCAGGACACAGAATCCCATCAATATGAAGGGACGGCTCAGACACCATGTGAGACCGCGCTCATGCCACTGGAGCACCTTCCGCATCAGGTGTCCATGTTCTTCATGACCTAGATCGCTGGTCTTGCGGTGCTCCCGGAGAAAGACCAGACTCAGAGCCGGAGTCCACGTTACGGCCAGAAGCAATGACGTGAGAAGCGCAACCGTCATAGTGACCGCAAGAGCGCGGAAAAAGCTGCCGGTCACTCCGGTGACGGAGATCAGCGGAAGAAAGACAACGACTGGCGTAATGGTCGATCCGATGAGCGGTACTGCAATCTACCGAAGTGCACGGCGCCCCGACTCGGCGCGT
>JAATFH010000344.1 GCA_015655315.1 Terriglobales bacterium | reverse complement strand
CCTTGTTGCTTCCACTTATGTGCTTCACTAGGGTTTGTCCTTTCAAGCATTTCACCTACACGCGAAAGACCGAGATAGGTGTAGCCGTTCAACATGAAAGAGCGAAACGGGTCATCGGGATCAGCTGTTTTTCCATCCAGCATGCCGTATCCACGACCTTGCAGCTCTTCGCTCAAGTTACGCTCGCGCCAACGCAGTAAAAATTCGCAAGACTTCAAGATTTTCGGTGTGATTTTCCTAATCCATTCGTCGTCGCGTGTATATCGATAGTGCTCGCCTATGCACCACAACACGGCACCGGTCTCAAGCATGTAGTTGTTAAAGTTCTGAATGAAACCATCGGAATGTTGTTTCTCGAGAAAATAGTAGAGGGAACGACGAGCTATATCATGCCATCCCATCGAGTCGAAGAACTGAATGATAGGAGCACTCTCAGAACCGATGGGTGAGTAATTCCCAATCGTAGCAGCTAATGCTTCGTTAGGTTCTCGTCCATAAGTGATTAGATCTAGATGCAACAGACCGGCCCGTATCATTTCATCAATTCGCTTTTCAGGAAGCTGAATTCTGGCCGCTCTTTCGAGTTTGGCATTCCAATAGTTTTTTACCTCTGCATGACGCTCATCAAAGTCAGCATGTCGCAACGCCAAAGCTCGCTCCCGAGAAATTGGTCGATGAGGGAATGAAATATCGAGGGTAGCTGTGTCTTGTGGTTTGAGAAGTATTGCCACTTCCTCTTGAGAGAGAGGTTCGCCATTCAATTTGGAAACAACAAACACATCGTCATTGCTGTATTTTGAAAACCCGGTTGCGCTTTCGAAGCTCCAGGGGGCGGCAGAGCCCTCTGCGATACCTTTTGATGGCCAGAAGGTACGGAAAAAAGCATATCGGGGAACGAGCGCGGTATTTCGTGCAGTGACTCGCACAAAAAGAATGGTCTCCTCCGTTTTATTCATTTCGTCGGGAAGAACAGACTGATATCGCGCCTGCTGTTCTGCCGTAAGCATATTGCCGCGAGCGTGTGCGTCAGCCACCAGGTAGTCCGTGCCGCTCACTGTCTCTTTGGTCAACGGACTTTTCTCCAGGGAGACGAAAGCTGTATAGCTGTATTCGATCTCGTTGTCGAATATCAGGCCACGCAGAATTGGGAGAGTCCCGTCTTCCAGTCGACGCTCGATTCGCTCCGTCGGACCCCAACCCTGTCCGATAACCAGTTCATATTTGAATGCCTGCCCATTGGCTTCCGGTAAGGGGACCTTGATGTAGTGGAAACGAGGCTCAATCCAATCCAACCGTTCGCCAATGCAGAAGATTCGCATATCGCGACTCAACCCCAACCATGTTGGACCTGCCATCTCGCGAACATGCTGTGTAGCCGTTTCAAAATCTTCTTCTGGTTCGCTGGCGATTTGTTGTAATCGTGACAGGGTGCCCTTCAGGCGATTGGCTTTCTTTACCTGATCAAAGGAGCGTCGATCCGAAGATTCGGTGACCAGTACGCCGTATTCTTCGATCAAGATCGGGAACGTGCTACTCACATCGCGAAGAAAGAAACTGAACCCATCTTTGGCAGTATTGATGTGAACAATCGTAGATCCTTTGCCATATTGCTTGGCTGTTCCTTCAACGGTGATCGCAATTCGAAAATGCTCGCTATTATCTCCATTGAAGGCGTTGTGATTTGTTGATCCAGATCCTTCTTCAACTCGCGAAGAGACTAAAGTCCCATCGAGTACACGGATTGTCCCAACAGGAGTTCCCGATTTCCACGCGATACTGATTTCTTTCTTAACTATCAAGCTCACTATCGTGATCTCCTGCCATTTGATTCGTCCCTAAAAGAATCCCGCTTTACCTTTTGAAACAGCCGTTCGCAATCAGTACTGCAAAATAGAAGTGTTTTATTATTTCCTTCGACTACATATTGCTTTTTAGGCAACAACATTCCACAGGTATCGCAATAAGACAGAGTCTGCTCATACCATTGAGATTGAATCTCCCGCCAGTGTCCGGTCACCCTTCGTTCAGGCTTTGTAGCCATAAGCTTGCTTTGCAGCCTCTCTTGAGATGTAACCCTGCCGAATATCCTCTTCAATCGCCGTGATCGATCGTTCGCCGGGGGTGCCGTATCCGCCCCCGCCGGGGGACTGGATGATTACTTCATCCCCTTCGTGCAGTATTACGCGAGTGAACTTAGTGGCCGACGCGGTGTGGAATACCTCAGCAAATGTTCCAAAGCTCGTTTGACCACGCCTTTTCACGAGCAGCTTTGCACTGGCTCCATTACTTCCACCAAACAGGCCCCATGCCGCAGTTCTTGTACGATCGAACAACGCGCTCACGGTAATTTCTGGAGCGGTTACAAGCAATCGGCGGTAGCTTCCCATGCCCCCGCGATATCTCCCGGCTCCGGCAGAATCTTTTACCATTGAGTACTCTAGAGTGACGAACGGATACTTTGTCTCAAATACCTCTATAGGTGTGTTGCGACAATTGCCATTGACGGGGCACATCACCGAGTTTCCGTCATGTTCGGCAGTAGCGCCCCATCCGCAACCCTCAAAGTGGTAGTTTGTGTAGTACTCGCCCGTTTCGGGATGAATTCCGCCGAACAAGAAATTGCAGGCAGTAGCGCCTTCCGCTGCAGCTGTTTTCTCCGGCACAGCCTTGCTCAATGCCGCCACTACAACATTCTGAATGTGGGGATGTGTTTCCGTGTTTCCTCCGACGGAAGCACCTGGATGTCTGACGTTGACAACAGAGCCGGGCTCAGTGAGAACTCGGACAGGACGGAAGCAGCCGGAATTACGAGGGATATTTAGATCAGTAACATGAAGAACGGCGCTGTAAGTGGCAGCCGCAGTCACGACGAATGTAGCATTGATTGGGCCTCTGGCTTGAGGATCGGAGTCGCGCCAATCGGCGATAATTTCTTCGTCTTTGACGATAAGCTTCAGGCGGAGCCAGACGGGGTTGCTGCCAATGCCATCATCCTCCATACAGTCATGAGCTTCATAGACGCCGTTGGGAATAGCAGCAATTTCGGCTCGCATCCAGCGTTCTGAGTAATCTAGTAGGAGCTTTGAGGCATCGGCGAGATATCCTGCACTATATTTCTGCAGCAGGCTTAGCAAGCGGTTCTCAGCAACGTTCAAAGAGCCTACCATTGCATGCAGATCGCCCCAACTCGATTTAGGGGTGCGGTGATTGCTAAGAATAATCTTCCAAATATCTTTGACATGTTCGCCACGGCTGATGATTTTAACTGGCGGCAGTCGTAATCCTTCCTGGTAGACTTCGGTGGCGTCGGCGGCGAATGAACCGGGAGCTATACCTCCGATTTCACCGATGTGAGCGATATTGGCCACGAAAAATCTCAGCTTGTTGTCAAGGAACACTGGCTTTAAAACCATGTGCTCAGGCATATGACATTGTCCACGATAAGGATCGTTGTGCAGCACGACATCGCCGGGTTCAAAGGTGTCGAGCCCAAGCTCTTCAATGGTCCATTTCACTGCGTATTGCGCTGAGCCGATCATCGTCGGACAAAACTCGGCCTGGCCAATCATTTCTCCTTCAGCGGTAAAGATCACGCATGAGAAATCGAGTGCTTCATTGAAGATAGGAGAGTAACTCGTGCGCATCATCGAAGTGCCCATTTCCCGGCAAATGTTCACCAGCGCATTGTTGATTATTGTCAGGCTGACAGAATCCGGTTTGTCTTTTCTGCGCTTCATAGAGTGATGGTGATCACTCCTTTCCGGTTTACGCTCAGCTTGTGACCTGGATGAAGGAAGATGGTCGAATCCTTTTCTTCCAGAATTGCAGGACCCTTCAGAATGGATCCGGTGATCAATGTGTCGCGATTATAAATAGGATAGGCAGCGAAACCTTTGCCAGGCAAATAGACTTCGCGTTTTAACTTCGGCCCTTTAGGTGTGCCGCGAGGAAGATCCGGCAGTCGAAGTTGAGGTCGTTTTCCGACGATACTGACCTTGAAGCAGATGAGTTCAATAATTTCATCGCCGATCGAATAGCCATAAAAGCGTTTATGGAGCAGATGGAAGTGTTCAAAGATGCGTCGCAGCTCTTTTGTATCAATCGCGACCGCTTCTACTCTTACGTCGTGCTCATAATTCTGTCCCGCATATCGCATGCTGACCCAACGTTCGATCTTAGGCTTCCCCTGATAACCCTCTGCGCGAACTTCTCGTAGCGCACTTTCGACCATGGTGCGGAATACTTTAGCCACGATACGAGCGCTGACATTCGTTGAGCGGAAGTACTGACTTAGAGTCTTATCCACTTTGAAATCCGCAATGAGTGTCCCGAAGGCCGAGCATAGCCCCGGATGTAGAGGTACCACGATCCGATGCATACCAACTTTTTCTGCGATGCCGCAAGCATGCAGCGGCCCGGCGCCTCCGCAAGCAACCAAAGCGTAATTTCTGGGATCAATACCGCGATCCACGGAGATTACCCGAATGGCATTTGCCATATTTTCCTCGGCAACATCTACGATTGCCTGAGCTGTAGCTGCGCAATCGAGTCTCAGTCTGGTGGCGAGCTGTTGCACTGCCTCTTTGGCTCTTTGAGCATTTAATTTCATCTTTCCGCCCAGAAAATAGCCGGCATTCAAGCGACCGAGTACGAGATTTGCATCCGTAACTGTAGGATTCGTTCCTCCCTGGTCGTAGCAGGCTGGCCCCGGGGAAGCGCCAGCGCTTTGCGGTCCAACTTTCAAGAAGCCGCCTTTATCTACCCATGCAATACTTCCGCCCCCAGCGCCAAGGGAACTTACATCCAGAAATGGTGCGCTGATAGGAATGCCCCAATCGAATTCGTAATGACTTACCTGCGACAATGTTCCGTCCTGAATCAGGCTGACGTCGCAACTTGTTCCGCCCATATCGAGGGTCACTAGATTGGTTTCGTTTACCAGAGCACCAAAGTACTTGGCTCCGATCGCACCACCGCTGAGGCCAGAGAGCACTGTACAGATCGGCTGTTCTCGCACAACCTCCGCGTCTGCGTGTCCACCGTTTGACTTCATGATGGTCCATCGCGTAGTCCGTCCTAATTTGCGGATAGTGGCGCCGACATCTTTCAGATAGTCATCCAGGATCGGTCTTACGAAAGCGTCGACGACAACGGTTGAGCTGCGTTCGTACTCTCTCCATATCGGAGCTACTATATGGGATAAGGAAATTGGAATCTGAGGGTAACGTTTCGATAAAAATGCCTTCAGCAATAGTTCGTGTGCGGGATTGAGATAAGAAAACAAGAAGCAGACCGCTATCGACAGTGACTCTCCGGAATACTCGGTAAGTTTGCTACCAATTGTTTCCGCGACTCGTTCCAGTTCTTTCTCGCATAGAGAAGTTAAGATCTGTCCCCGAGCGTTGATTCTTTCTTCTACGCCAATACAGTCACAGCGTTCCACGAACGGGCTAGGCTTCATCCATTTGAATGAATAGTGATATCGACGGTTCATTCGTTGAATAAATAACACATCTTCAAAGCCTCTCGTTGTGAGAAACAGGACGCGTGAACCCTTGCGTTCCAGCAGCGCATTCAGGCCGAGTGTGGTTCCCAGCACAACTGATTCGATACTTCCGTCTGACAGGTTTGCTTCCTTCAGCACTCCGTCAATCGCTTGTCCCGGGTGCTTGGGATTAGAAGGGAACTTACTTACGGAAAGCCGGCCAGTCATTTCATCCACTGCCACCAGATCCGTAAAGGTTCCTCCTGTATCGATGCCACATCTGACTCTTGACTTGGTCTGCATGTATCGGTAGCTGAATGACCTTACCTTTCACTGTTATGTGGACTGCGGCATAGACTTAGTCGCGCGATGGCTGCATTCCGAACAGATTCAGGAGCGACCGACGATTGGCTCGTAGGGGACATCTGCAGGCTGTCCTTGGAGAAAGTCGAAATCGCATCCCATATCCGCTTGAAGTACATGTTCCAGAAACATAGTGTAGTAACCGCGGCTATATCTTCTTTTTCCAGGATGCCAATGTGTCATACGTCTCTTTAGTTCGCTATCTGAAACTTCCAGCGTTAACTCTCGGCGTGGTACATCCAAATGAATTAAATCGCCAGTGCGTACCGCTGCCAAAGGGCCTCCAATTGCTGCTTCGGGAGAAATATGCAGAACTACGGTCCCATAACTCGTGCCGCTCATCCGGGAATCGCTAATCCGCACCATATCCTTCACACCTTTTTTCAGAAGCTTGGTCGGAATAGGAATCTGACCCCATTCGGGCATGCCGGGGCCGCCGACAGGGCCGCCATTCTTAAGCACAAGCACACTGTTTTCATCGACATCCAGGTCCGGATCCTCACAAAGTTGAAGCATCTCGTCGTAGTTGTCGAATACGAATGCGCGGCCGACATGCTGCATTAACTGTTTTGAGGCAGCGGATGTCTTGATGACAGCTCCGCGCGGCGCGAGATTGCCATACAGGACCGCTAAAGACCCATTGCCATACAGAGGATTTGTCACTGGACGGATCACATCCTGATCATGGCATTCAGCATTTTCGAGATTTTCTGCGATTGTCTGACCTGTCACCGTAAGCTCGTCTTTGTGCAGCAGCGGCAGGATTTCACGCATCAATGCCGGCAGGCCTCCAGCGAAGTAAAAGTCCTCCATTAGATACTTGCCGGAAGGTTGAACGTTGGCGATCGTTGGAGTACTGGCAGCCAATTCATCAAAGCGACGGAGGGGCAAATCAATTCCCAACCGTCTCGCGATTGCGACCAGATGAATCACGGCATTTGTAGATCCTCCTAATGCTGCGAATACCCGGATCGCATTTTCAAAAGCCTTCGCGGTCATGATGCGCGAAGGCCGCAGGTCTTGTTCGATCGCCTTTAAAATCTCTCGACCGCTTGCCTCTGCTGCTGCATAACGGCGTGAATCAACAGCAGGGATGTTGGCGCAACCAGGCAAGGTCATGCCCAGCGCCTCAGCGAGACTGGTCATTGTGCTGGCTGTACCCATGGTCATGCAATGACCCGGCCCGCGTGCGATTGCCCCCTCGAGTTCATGCCATTGCTTATCGTCCATGCGTCCTGCCCGGCGCTCATCCCATTTTTTCCATAGATCTGTGCCCGATCCCAAAGTTTGATTACGCCATCTGGCATTCAACATCGGACCACCGGGCACCACAATTGCTGGAATATCCATGCTTGCTGCCCCCATGAGCTGGGCCGGTGTAGTCTTGTCGCAGCCGCAAAGCAGAATCACCCCATCAAGCGGATGAGAGCGGATCATCTCTTCGACATCCATGGCCATTAAATTCCGGTAAAGCATGGCTGTCGGCATCATGAGTTCTTCGCCAAGTGAGATGGTCATGAACTCGAGGGGGAAGCCTCCTGCGGCCCAGACTCCACGCTTTACTGCGTCTGCGACTGTGCGCAGATGGAGGTTGCAATTGTTGAGCTCGCTCCAGGAATTGCAGATGCCAATGACCGGTTTTCCCGAAAAGGCCTTAGGTGTAAATCCTTCTGACCGCAAGGATGCGCGGTGGTTGAAACCTACATCATCATCCCGGTCGAACCAACGAGCGCTGCGAAGTTTAGGAAACATATGGCTGGCTATCTGTTAAATCTGGATCTTTATATAGGTCACCATATTGCAATGTCAACGCATTTATTCAAACTAAAACTAAATACGCTTAAATTACCTAGATTGTCCGAATTATTTTTCATAAATAAATGTATGTCGCTTTGGCAAACGGAAATGTACTGGTAAACGTCCGACTTAATGGTGAAAGGATTTTTGTTATGCGCCCTCCTTCCGGACAGGATTTGTCAATTCGCCGATTTTTTCAATGATCACAGTGATCCTATCTCCAGCTTTGAGCCAGCGTTGAGGAGTACGCGCAAAGCCAACTCCATGAGGCGTCCCGGTAAGAATCACAGTCCCCGCCATTAAAGTTGTGCTGCCGCTCAAGAATTCAAGAATAGTCGGAATGTCAAAAATCAGATCACTTGTGTGCCCGTCCTGCATGCTCTCGTCGTTCAGGATCGTCTGAATTCGCATGGTATGCGGGTCGGGAATTTCATCCGTTGTGACCAGCCAAGGTCCAAGCGGCGCGAATGTATCGAAAGTTTTTCCACGGCACCACTGGCCTACCGCCTTTTTTCAGTTGCCAGTCACGTGCACTAATGTCATTGGCGCACGTGTAGCCCAGGACGTAGTGCAGAGCGTCATCTTTTTTTACATTCTTACAGTTTTTGCCAAGAATCACGGCAAGTTCGCATTCGAAATCTACTTCATCGCTTGTGAGGTGTGTGGGAATTTCAATCGGGTCCCCAGGGTGTTGTAAAGCGCTTGGACTTTTTGCAAACACGACCGGATACTCCGGAATCGTGGCGCCAGACTCTTTGGCATGTTGGCGAAAATTTAGTCCAATGCACCAGATCATTGACGGTACAACTGGAGCCAGCATCTTGTGAATCTCGGGCTGCTGGCTGGTGACCTTGGGTTGAGAGAAAATGTCGCCGGAGATTACGCGGGCGGAGCCATCCTCCAGTTGAGTTGCATAGCCAACCCTACCCGATGTATCCAGATAGCGAATGATTTTCAACGATATATCTCCTTCAATTTGCGATTTTCAGTATGTAGCTCGGCCACCGGAAATGTCATAGCACTGGCCTGTAGTAAAGGAAGCTTCCTGAGAAACCAAATAATGCACAAGTGCGGCGACTTCTTCGATCTTTCCCGTACGGCCCATAGGAATACGGCTGATCATGTAGTCGATGGTTTTCTGCGCGACTGTTTCGAGCAAAGGTGTGCGTACGACCGCCGGAGAGATACTATTGACGGTAATGTCTCCCTTATCTGCAACCTCCTTTGCCAGCGATTTGGTAAATGCAATAACCCCTGCTTTAGTGCTGGAATACGGAGCCAACGTGGGATTACCCTCTTTGCCTGCGATCGAAGCAACATTCACGATGCGCCCGTAACCCATTGTCAGCATGCTGCCAATCACAGCCCGGCAAACCAGGAAGACGCCTTTGAGGTTAACTGCATAAACATCATCGAAGTCTTTCTCTGTGAGTTCCCACGTGGGAACCGTTCGGCCCGTGATGCCGGCATTATTTACGAGGATTGTGATGTCTCCGAGCTGCTCCTGCACCTGTGCATGGGCCTGCTCAACCGACGGCTGACTCGAGACGTCGACCTGGATTGCGACGCCCTCAATGGCTTGCGCTATATTTCTTGCACGCTCGATATCGAGATCAAGAACAGCCACGCGAGCGCCGGCACTGTGTAGCCGACGAGCAATCCCTTCGCCGAGCCCCTGGCCAGCACCAGTTACGACGGCCACCTGATTCTCCAATGAAAAAAACCCGCTATCTTTCATATCGCAATTCCTATTCACTGCCCTTGCTTCGGCGTGGACTAAATGTCTTGGGCCGTATCAGTGGCTGACGATTCCATATTTTTCAAGCCAGTTAAATACCTGTTCTTCCACATGCAGCTCTTTCTCGACTGCCCATCCATGAATTGGACCGTGCAGCGTTATGAGCTGATTCGTGTCCCCAGCTTTGTCGAGTAATTCGTGTAAATAGCGAGCCTGTTGATAGGGCACATGCGGGTCCTGGTCTCCATGAACCTGAATAATGATGGGAAGACCAGGGCGCACATAGGTGACGGGAGAGAGCTGTCTGGCTAAATCAATACGATTCGGCTGGCTGCCAAACCATTGTTGTGCAAACCATTTCTGATTTGGGCCTTCGAGCAGATCGGCTACATCGGTTGGCCCGGAATACGAAACGATAGCTGCCACCCAAATGGAGCCATCCCCTTCTTCTATACATCGCTTGTCAAACTCAGAGTTATTATTGAGCATCCCGGTCATCAAAGCTAGGTGTCCACCAGCTGACTCGCCGGCCACTACAATCTTGCTGGTATCGAAGCCATATTCTCGTGCGTGACGAAATACCCAGCGCAGGGCGCAACGACAATCTTCCACCGCAGCCGGAGCAAGTGAGTCGCCGGCAAGCTGGTAATCAATGTGGACCGCGTTCATGCCCTTGTAAATGTAGGGCAGGGAAGCAAAGGTTGTGCTCTCTTTTGTGCCATTGACCCATCCACCGCCATAGATATAAAGCAACGTAGGTTTTGGTTCGGATGCAGGTCCACTCGTAATTACGTCGAGCTTAAGATCACGCCCATTGGCACGGTGGTATGTGATGTTTGCATGAAAGGTGACTCCGGAGGCTTTCACCGCCCATTGAAATCCCGCGTCTGATTGTTGAGCGAGAGCTGTAACACCGGCAAAAACAACCATGACTAAAGAGAAGCCGTATTTCATCTGCTCTCCTCAGGAAGCAATGCTGCCTTAAACATTGCTTCCTGGATAGGTTTTCAGAAGTTGAACGTGAGCGTCTGCAATGTCAATTCGCAGGCTGTGAAGCAGCAGTTGCGGTCTGCTTCATGTCTGCGATTTTCTTTACCAGCGGCCGGTAGGCATATTCGACAGCGACTGCGATCGCACCCCGGTCAGTCTGATTCCGCGCCCCGGCCGCATAAGCGTCAATGGCCTCGCGTAGATAAGTCAGAGAGTCATTGGCGTCATGCAATGCGACTGCGGGTTGATGATCGGCCTCGGCGGTAGCAGCACGTCGTGTCGCTTCAACTGCCATCACCAGTTTTGTAGCAAATTCCAGCCGCTTGTCCCAGTATTTGGCATAGTTCTTACCTTCAGGCGTAGCAACAGTGATTGCGTGTTGTGCGGCCTTCCATCCTTTTTCGTAGTTCTTACGGTTTTCTTCAAAGAAATCGGGAATGGGCCCCGGCTTCCAATACTTCATCAGAAGGTTAGGAATCGGAAACGCGAAATGCTGATCATTGCCTTCCCATACGAGAGTGGCGTCCTCAATACTATGTATGGCAACCATCAGATCCTCGCCACATTGTTTGCCGCAGGCAGCAATCATCTGCTCCCTGGAAATTTGCTCAACGTCGGCATTGGGGTCCCATGCTGCCCGCGACAGGTATGCAATTTCCGCATCGTGATCTCCAGAAAATCTTTCGCGTGCAATGTAACCAAGCCAGCCGGTTTGGTATAGCAATCTAACAACCTTCTGCAAATTAGCAGGGGTCATCTGTGGAACGATGCCGATATTGTCGTCGTCAACCGTCAAATTAATAATGGGCTGAATAGGGCCGCCGGACAGCTCCTTTAAGACCTCCGGCCTCTGCAGGAGATGCGAGAGGAAATTGTCCGGCATGACTTCAAGTTCAGAATTTGCTGGAAGTACTTTCGGAAGTATAGGAAACAGTTCCTCCGCAAATCCCCAGTAGAGAAATTTCATATCCGGACGCTTGCTTTGGCTGACAGCGCCGGAATCTCGCACCAGCCAATCGAAGAAGTAAAGAGAAGCTAAGTCGCCTTTTACTTCATCCATTGCTTTTGTTTGCATCTGTTCGCGCGTAAGCGAAGCGAAATTAAAACCGGTACGATGCTGGCTCGCATCAAGCACATGATCTAGCGACGTCACTTGATCGATTTGATATTTTGCATTGAGGGCGTCCCATGCTCGCTTGTATTGATCAGTCCACTGCCGCCATTCATTGATCGAAATATTGACTCGGTCGGCGGTCGGGTAGCGGTCAATCGTGGCGTGGACCACGGTTGAAGATAGTTTGTGCAGACCCGGATCATCAAGTTTTGTATTCGGACCAGGCGTAGTTGTGAGCTGGTTCAGCATGTGAATCGGGACGGCTCCGCCAAGCAGCGGTGCAAACTCCTTGGGATATTCGCTGACGGTCGCGTTGACCACGCAATCCATGCCGTATTGGTGACCATAGTCAATAAGCTTCTGTTGTAGTTTTTCGCCGGCAGCCAATAATTGATCGGGAGCGCCACCGAGTGGCAGATCGGGGTTCCAGAATTCTTTTGCGTTTGCGGGAAAGGCGGCACGTCCCGGCATGTCTGGCGTGATCGGATAATGATAGCCATACCAGAGTGTTGCGGTTTGACGCTTAATGCCATCCACCTCGTACGCGAGGTATGGCTGCCAGGCAAAAGCAAAAATGTTAAGCCGGTTGTACTTCATCTTTGCCAGTTGGCGAATCAATGGATGAAAGTCTTCCGCCCCCCATGCTTCGCCGCTGTCGGCAAAATCCTGTATGGTCGGATGACCGCGAACCTTAAAGAGCGGTTCCATCGTGACGTTTAAGTCCGGCATGCTGAACCGTGATTGTGCGGGCAGTGCGTCGCGATCAAGTAAATAGCGGACTCCCCAGCGTTCCGCGAGTTCATAGACGGCCCACATCGTTGCTCGGGGACTTCCACCACCGACAACAAGTGTCGGTGTCGTGCCTTTCACCCGCCGTATAACCACGCCCTGATCGCTGACCTTCGGGAAGTCCTTAATCAAGGAGTTTGAATCGGAGTTGCCGACTAAAAAGATGGCTTTTGCCGAAGGGTCATATGTCGTGGAGGGTACCACCTTGATACCAAAAAGCTTATCGAGATATTCGCACAACTCAGAGGCCGCGAATTTGTCCAATTCTGGTGCATTCTGTCCAATGATCACGGCAACATTTGATTTAGAGGCCGTAGCATACACCAGACCTGCATAGGTAAGACAAAGAACAATCCATGTGATCTTGACAGCACGCTCGAACATCTTAGCTCTCCTGGAATAACTTAACTGGCGGTTTGGCATCAAACTTTGTCACATTAATTCATTAATAAATAAAGTAGCCACAATATACAGTCATTTAAATCTATATTGCAATCATTTATAAAAATAATTGCTTTTTAACAAGATAAGGCAGGGGACATTTTCCTGGATCAGGGATCGATGTGAGGGAATTCGCTGAGTTCCCAGTTTTTGCCCGAGATGGATGGAATACCGAGTGGGAGGATACGTATCCTTATTCAGTTGTTACCGCTTGAGCCATCTGGTTGCTTGGTAATTCTGTTGTCGCCGGATCCGTATACTGCGACACACTTGCCGACAAATCACGATTCACTGGACGGCGGATTGCCTGTCACGATTGCCGTCATGCCGCCATCCACGAGATAAACTCCGCCGGTGACAAATGAGGCGTCATCACTGCACAGGAATGTGATGACTTTTGCGATTTCTTCAGGTCTGGCGATGCGACCTAGCGCATGGCTTGCGCCGATATCCCTGAGCAAATCGGGAATGCCCGCGTTGTCTTGAATGCTGGATCGCAGCATGGGTGTGTCTACCGCTCCTGGACAAACGCAATTTACGCGAATGCCATTCTTCGCATGATCGATGGCCAATGCTCGCGAAAGGCCTGTAATAGCGTATTTGCTAGTTACGTAAGCTACAGAATTCGGCAATGCCCCGGTTGCCTGGACCGACGATACATTCACCACACTCGCGCCGGATTCCTTCATCAAGGGAAAAAATGCCTGGAAGACAAGAAACATAGCTTTGACGTTGATGGTCATGACCTCATCCCAGACCGCTTCCGTTGTCGTTTCGCCTGTTCCGTACCTCTGAATTCCAGCACTGTTCACAAGGCACGATACACGGCCAAATTTTTCTGAGACGTGGCTCGCGACGGATTGAATTTGCGCGGATGAGGTGACGTCACAGACAAAAGGAAAAACGCAGTCTTT
>JAATFH010000123.1 GCA_015655315.1 Terriglobales bacterium | reverse complement strand
GGATCGAACTAAGAGTTACCTGTGTTCCCGGCCACTTCGTAAGCATTGCGTAGACAAATCGCCGGTCTTTCGATCGCGTAAATCGAACTGTGTCTCCTTCGGAGTAGCCCAAGCCTTCCCGCGCGCGAGTCGCATAGATGGCTTCTCCATTTACCTGGAGCCAGGTCCCAGTCGCTTGCATTTGCCGGATAGCCTCAGGGTGAAACTCGCCGTGAGCACTGGGACCGACACCGATCATGAATCCGCCACCCTTCGCGACTGTATCGACCAGGTTGTCAACGATCCACTGTGTGCCCTTGTATTTCGCGGCATCCGGCTCATAGGAGAAATCGGTGCCCAAGGGATAGATACAGAACCAGGGCCTGTCAGAAGTCTCCTTCGATCCGGGCACGAAACGCTCGGGCGTGTAATAGTCCCCGTAGTTTCCAATGCCGCGATTACGCAGCATCACATCTGGCTGGAGTTCGCGCAGTTTCAAAATCGTTTTGCGGAGTTCTGGCCAAACACGCGGCCCCAGCCACATGTCCAGGCACAGCATATCGATCTTGCCGTAGTTTGAAAGCAGTTCCACAAGTTGGGCGCGATGCCTCTCCATCATGCGTGCAACCTCGACCGGTGTGGGATCGGGAACGATCACCGGATGATCGTCATAGATGCGCCGCGCTGAAGCAAGATCGTGCGGCATCAACATCTCAGCCGATGAGGGTACTTGCAGCGGGTGGCTGACATAAGGACGGAAATCGGCGTCATACCAATCCGGATGAGAGAAATATAAGTCGATTTTAATATTTCGCTTGTGCGCGGCGTCGCAGAGTTCCTTCACAATATCTCTGCGAAACGGAGTCTCCATAATGGAGTAGGCGAGATCGCAACTCTCCATCTTTGGCCCGCCCTCAGCCGTCCAGTTGGCACGGCTCCGCACCCGGGTTTTTGTATCGAACATAGAAAAGCCTTCATGATGCTTGATCGTGAAGGCAAACATCTTCATACCGCTGTCATGGAAGATACTCATCCACTGGCTCGCGTCGAAACCAGCGGGATTCCAAGTCTTATAAAGACTGTTGTAGGCTTGCCGGTCTTGAAAGGACATGCGCAGATAGGGCCACGATTCCGGTCCACGATGCCAAATGGAGTAGATGCCCCAGTGGATTCGTATCCCGAATTTCATGTCCTGAAATGCCTCATAGGCTGCGGTCGGTGCGTGATGATAACCCACGATTGGCTGCGCCTCCACGTAGGAATCGTTTTCCAACATGGAAGGCGGGAAACCGTGGATTGGCTCGGGCGATTGCCCCAGGCTGGGAAAGGTAGAGACAGCTGCCATCGCGGCACTCGATGCAAGAAATTCTCTTCGATTCATGAAGCATCTCTCCGGGGTCCGGTTTGAACTTTTCGGATTAGCTTGAGGCCGAACATAAAGGCAGTCTTGACATCAAAATAAAACCCGGCAATAACTGAGTGATCCAACACCAAAGGGGGTACCGATAAGCCGCGCAATATAGTAGCCATCGCGCCAGATGCAGTAGTACGAACATGTAGCCTTGCGCACGTTGTATGTGCCCGTATCGATTGCGACTAAAATCTCCTGCACATCGCCTTTGGGGCCATGAATTTTTGCGCTGCCTGCGTAGTTGAACGTGAAAATGAAGTCCTGTTCTTCATCGGCTGGGTTCCATACCGAGACCATTGTGTCATTTCCGTTGCCTGTACTCCAATAGGATACCGTGCGCGAGGCGCTTACCCCAACCGCTCTGGGCACCACCTGAACATACGTTTTGGTTTGATGGACGCTCCCGGCGGCTAAAAAGGAAGGAATTAGGTTTGCCTTGGATATCCAAAATCAGGTTGGCGCTGCCACTGTAGTTTTTGAGCTTGGCCGTGGCCAATATGGACTGCGTATCAAGAACACGCGTCTCGTTGGGGTTAAGCTGAAATGGAGTGGCCCGCGCGCTTTTTGCCGCGCCACCTTGCATCCAGTAGAACTTCGGCGTAACGGTGATCTTTTCCTTCGAGACATTGCGAATCACAGAAAATGATGTAAATACCGTACCGCTGGGAAACGACATCATCGGATCAGCGTCGCCCGTCATCAATCCAAGTTCCGCGTAGCTAGTCAGAGCGCTGTCCGCTGTCCATTCGCCCGTCCCAGAGATATGGGAATGCTGGCAGAGTATCCTGACGAGCTGTCCTGCAACTCGCCGGTGATGACAAGGCCGCCTTCGTCGCCGTCGTGATCAACTTCCAGTCCTCCCGACAAATTTGAAACAGTTTACAACTCCGCGAGGTCCACTATTTTCGTCGCATGGCCTGACAGGGAGACCTCGTGTTTTGCGAGCGAGTTGTTCTGATCGTCGGGTCACCTGGACAGAGGTGTGCATCGGATGATCCGCCACATTGGAGAGGGCGACGAAACCTGTTACGTCTTTCTATTCCTTCCACCACACGCCATCAGAAATAAACGACGGTGACGCTGCGCTCTTCGGCGCTACTGCCGGCGGCGTCGATGGGCGAAGGCTCGATACGAAAATCAGGCTGTGTACAGTGTCAAGTGCATTGACGGTGACACAATCGGATCATAGGCCCACGTATATTGGATCTCAACATATCCGCTTCATAGGCTGTATGACTATATTTCGGGATTCTGCATGTGCGTCGTTCCATCGATAAATTTCATCGGTGACAATTCTATGTTCCTCTGATACATCGCCTGGTGAGGCAATCATGACCTTCAACACGCTTGCGGAGTATCCCATCGGTAATCCTCATCATTCAGCATAGACCAGGAATCCCAGCTAAGTATGCATCGACTCGGGGGCGGCGGCCTCTCTTAAGATACAGCTGGCAGTGAATGATGTTCGCGAACGATCCACCACCGTCCATCGTGTCTGCGGAACCCCATCGTCAGGCGAAATTCGAGATCGACTTTTTCCCCGCTGCTTAGATCGCAACATTGACCCGTAGCGGTTGCGAACGCTAGGTTCTCGCCGGCTGTGATCACAATATCGTGAAGATCGAATTGCACCGGTTTGGCTTGCCAAGCGAAAAACGTCTCCCACGTTGCCATATACGCGTCGAGTCCGCGCGATGAGAACGAAGGAGGTACGTCGAACATCAAGATATCGGGATCGTGATCCGCACGAATTCCTACGTGGTCCTCATCGCGAATCGCCTTTAGCCATTGAATGATCACCGTCTTGAGTTCGGCTTCGTCTGTCATCGTTGAGCTCGTTGGTGTTTCGTCTGCCATTGCGTACCCGTTCCACAATCCTAATGATTTGCGGAAGCTTTGGTCTTACCTTGACCTTGAAAAACCAGAAAAAAAGGGAATGATCGTTGGGCACTTTTCTGGCCAGTTTCCCCGGCATCTATGAGGACCATTCTGGGCTACGCACTAGGCGCTCCGAAACAAGTGGCAAGCTCATCAGCGAGTCCCTCCTGGGTTGAGTCTCCCACCCAAGCCACGTATCCGTCCGGCCGAATCAATACAGCGGCGGGAGCCGTGAGGGAGCCGTGATCACCCCGGATACCGGAAGCTGCCACACACCCGCATATCTCGCGTCGACAGCTGAACGCGATCCGCCCATGGAGTGACGTCGAGGCTCCGGGCTCGCCGAAGTTCAGCAGCACCGGCCGCGCATCATGCAGCAGTGTGAACACCATTAGCGGACCGTTTTCAGTCGCCAGGTCGAGATTCGGCATCCGCCGTCCGAGCAGGGGGTGTCCTCCGCCAAGATCGTAATGAATGTCCAGACCGGACATCATCTCGCCGAACCGTCTACGTGGATGGCCTCGAATTAGAGTTACAAGCGGACTCGCTCACCCTTGGACTTCTCCCACAGCATTTTGGAATTCGTACAGAACGCTCCCTTGCACCAAGGTCAATCAGAACGTCGAAAGCCTTCAGTATGACGAACCGGGGTTGTTTTAGCAGACCGACAAAGGTATCCAGTCGATCAAAAGCGAAAGAGTCAATCTCATAAGTGCTTCATTTGCCGCGATATAGGGGCTTCAATATTTTTTAAGGATTTTCATACCGCCGCTAAAGTACATACGTAGCGGCTTCTTTGTAAATTCAGTCTATTCAAGACTGAGACCACTCCCGATCACGAGCAGGTCACTAAAGACGGTATGACGATGAGCCTCAAGTGCGCGGGAATTTACAGCTTGCCTACCACCTCTTTGATAATGCCCGATAACAAGGTGACTGACGGAAAGATCCAGCCGCCTTCGGTGTTCCTTAGAGGTGGCTCACATGTCTTGCAAACTGGCGATAAAGTCTACATCACGAAAATCGACAAGAAGGACGAGTCCAGTGACGAACTACTCCGGTTCACGATCCTGACCGTCAATTCGTTCGATGTCACTGGCCAAAACTTTCAGAGGAAATTCTTTGCCACTGTCTCCTTCAAATTTAATAAAGGATATCTGGACGATAACCCGCCAGAAGACGTGGAGAAGGTGATAGAAGCGGTTCTGGCTCCGGATACAGATGATTCGCAGAGCGATACCTCGACAGCCGCACAGCCGGCTCAAAAGCGTCCAACTGTACCAGTCCCACCGCCACCAGCAACTCCTCCGCCCCCAACCACGCCCACCCCGGCCGGGCCGCCCCCGACCATCACGATCGGCGAATCTTCCACACAGGTGCTGCAGGCGTTGGGAATGCCCCTGCAGATGATCGATCTGGGGAAAAAGAAGACCTATGTCTACAAGAATATGAAGATCATTTTTGTAGATGACAAAGTAAGTGACGTTCAATGAGTTGGTTCAACTTCCGAAAGAGGTGAGATAGGCAAACGGAAGTCGGGAGAAGTCATGATTCATCCAAAAGTCAGAACGGTTCTGTCAGTCCTTACACGTCCGCGCGGTGCAGCGTTGCTCTCAGCAATTGTGCTTTTAGCTGTTCCTGCCAGACCATCCGCAGCCCAGACACCTGCTCCTAAACCGGCGGCCAAAGCTACTACCAGTCATCCTTCGTCCGGAAGCACCGCAGCCAACCACCCCACGAATGCACATCCGACAGGCAACGCCGGGGGTAAACCGGCGGAACCGGCTCATAATACGGCTGGAACAACTAGAAACCCGAATGGAACGATGACAGTACACACGGCAAAAGGAGCTGAGATTACTAAAAGGCCAGACGGCAGAGTAGAAAGCATCAAAACCTCGGCCGGCCACGAAGCAAGATTCGATTCCAGGGGTAGAGTGCGAGAAGTTCATGCCCACGGAATGACCGTTTCGCGCGGGCCCGGTGGAATCAGACGGACGGTATTCGACCGTCCCGACCACGCACGATTAGTGGCCTATGGCCATGGACGCGGTTATATCCAGCATCCCTTCACCTATGGCGGACACACCTACTATAGCCGCGCTTACTATTATCATGGTGGATACTATAGAGCCTACTATCATCCTTACTACTATCATGGCGTGTATTTGCATGGTTACATGCCGGCATATTACTACCCGTCAGCATATTATGGATGGGCCTACATTCCCTGGCCAACGCCAGTGTACTATGCCTGGGGATGGGCGGGGAATCCGTGGTATGGCTATTACGGAGCCTATTTCGCTCCATACCCTGTTTATCCCAGCGCGGCCTACTGGATCGCCGATTACTTGATCGCGGCCAGTTTAGCCGAGGCATACGCCTCAGCTAATGCTTCTGCACAAGGAGACTCGGCGCAACTTCAGAGTTTGGCTCCCCCTCGGCTTATCTACGCTTCCTATGATCTAGACACTGGGACTACTTCCCCTACAATGACTAAGGAAGTAAAGGACGCTGTTTCAGAAGAAATCGAGCGTGAATTGGCAGCCTCGCAGGAAGCACAAGATCCGGCATCCGGCAAAACTGCAAGCCTTGCGACATTGCTTGCAGATGAACAGCCGCATGTGTTTGTAGTCAACACAGGGTTGAGCGTTGCTTCAGCAGGACAGGATTGCGGACTGACGGAAGGCGATGTGCTAACTCTCAACAACCCGCCTGCTCAGGACACCACGACAGCAACCTTGCGTGTACTCGCCAGCAAACAAAATGATTGCGCAATAGGCGATGTGGTGAGCGTGGAACTCACCGATCTGCAAGAGATGCAGAATCACTTACTGTCCAATATTGACAAGGCCATGGCCGAGATGAAAGACCATCCTGGACAGGGCGGCCTGCCCGCACCTCCTGCTGAAGCTATCCAGGGGATCAAGGAAGCTCCCTATGCTGCAGCGGCGCCGACAGCTGACCCGAACGGCGCAGCCGAACTTGACCAGACAGCCCGGCAAGGCACCGAGACAGAACAGCAGGTTGCGGCCGAAGCTACTGCTCCTGATGACTCGAATGCAACTGCGCCACCCCCGATTGGCGGAGTCGCATCCGTACCCACGTCACCTCCAAGCGGTCCTTCTGCTCCAATCGTTATTGCTCTCGGGCAAACAGAGGCTCAGGTGATTGCAGGCAAAGGTCAACCGACCAACAAGGTCGCCTTTCCCAACAAAACTGTTTTCATTTACCCGGACATGAAAATTACCTTTGTAGGTGGGAAGGTGAGTGATGTCCAATGATCCAGGTTTTATGAACGGGTAAATTCACTTTACGCTTCGCCGTCCATGCGATTCTCGATGATCTAAGGGAGCGTTCCGCGCTATCCGGTGGTGCTCGCCCAGGTCCTTCAGACGAAATAGGCGTGCCCCGGTACGCGGCATTCGGTTTGCGAGTGAGGTTGTCGCCTTTATGCAAACACACTGGGCGAACGCCATGCCGGACATAGTCGTTCTCGCATCTCCGCTTAGTGAAACGATAAAGGACGTTATAATTCATTAAGACATGGCGGGCTGGGATTCTTATTTAACCTAGCTGGTCGATTTCCCATAACGCCGTTTTCTGGACAGTTTCCGGATCGGCTAGGATGCGCCCAAGAGCCCAATTCGACTGGACCTCACCAATTCGGCATCTACTTCGTATCAAACTGCAGGTTAAAGCAAAACGTAGGACAAGGTGGACCGGACGCTACTTGCATTCAATCATAAGAAAAAGGATTCGGGATTGAGTTCAAATTCCTGCTTCGCTTGGGAAACTCCAAGCAATGAGGGTATAGAGAACAAGCGACCAGGAGCAAACCGTGGCCACGCATGTCGTAATCCGGGAACGATGGTCCGCACCACTGGAACGCCCACCTCTGGCAAACCAAGATCAATCCTAAGAAGTTGCATTCCAGCTTCTCTGCAAAATTGGATGCAATAGTCTAGCCCGATTCTGTGCGTCGAAGGTTTGTACGGTTTTGTTTTGTCCGGTGGCAGCGGAATAAAATAGCGATGTTTCTCAAGCGTAGCCGTTTCGCACCAGAGCAACAGATCACGAAACCAATCGGGGCAGGTGGGCTTGATCTCAGCTTCCTTGTACGACTGATACTGGTAGTACATCTGGAAGAGTTCGCCAATTGCTTTTTGTGCCGCCACATCCGGGTTGCCATCGCAACCGTTTCCCCATAGAATTTCGGCGCCATTTTTTATGGTTGCCGATACGGCTGTTACAACTCGCGCGCCAAAATCTGTTGGTAAATCCAAAAGAACTAAATTCCTACCTTGGCCACGGAGGAATTCACGAGCATTTCTGACTTCAGATGTGATGTCGGCTCCTATTACTAATTCTGGAACTTGGAACCGGTTGTACCACCACATCGCCACAGCATCGCGCTCGATCAACTCTAAGAATCCGCTCTCGGTTGCCTGCTCAGGCGAAAGAGCGGCGGCGCACCCGTTAGTATCAGCTTGATAAAAACGCGAATCAGCACCGCTATACCTACAAAAAGCAAACGTTGCGGGGATTAGTACAGCTTTTCCATCTTCAAGTCTTTTCGCCTCGATCCAGTCGACTTCTACGTCATCTGGCAACGGGTCAGGTATCTGAAGAAATCTACTCTTTCCAGAATTCCATACGACACGATTGTGATACTGCTTCTCGCTGATTAACGAACAATCTTGCAGGCTGATAGCATTTGGAGCGATACGACTGTAGGACGTACGGAGAGTCGGTATTCTCGGCGCGTACATGGCACAATACCGTTCGGCGGCCTCGAGCAGACATTTTGCGAGAGCTTCTGATTGCGATTTCCCTTTGCCGCAAACTCCTGTCATAAGGGGCGTCGGTGCACCATTTACGACGGGAGAAAATTCTGCGAAACATAGATCTACCGGCATGCCGATGGATTTTGGCACTGTAAGAGATTGATTTGAAATCAAGTTAAGGAAGTTAGATTTCTCTGTTAGGGCTTTCAAAACGTCGTTCCATTGCTGACTGCCAAACTGGCCGGTTTTGGGTTTAGGGATACGCATTTTTTTGACAATCTCCGGCTTGTCTGAGATAGTAAAGTGCAAATAGTTTGTTGGGAGGTGGCCGATGAAGAACCAGTGTGCAATTGTCACTTCGCGGCAAGAGTTATCGCAGAAGGCACCAGTTAGCTTTCAAAACCCAGCTGCTTCGCAAACACAGACTCCCCTTTCTTCTTTATTACCGCGAATTATCTTTTCTGCGAATACCGAAAAGTGACTCGTTCCGACTCCGAAGTTTGTTTGTCTTCTCACTAGCTAAACCTGTTTTTCAAATTTTTGCGTTGTCAAGGTAAACGCCGCACATGCTGCAGGGACCGCTAATCCGGCAAGTATGCAAACCAGTGACATGCCGAACGTTTTGCTATCCGGTATCCGTGAAATATCCTCGTTAATTTTTTCTCCCAATGTCTCAAAAACACCTCCTAAATAGGCTCCTCTGATTGACTCGTTAAGAACCAACGTGAATGCAGTCAAAACCGAGATGAGGATGCCTCCTTTAATTGCGGGAAAATAGACGATTCGAAATGCTTGAAACGGTGATGCACCCAGGTCCTCTGCGGCGCGAACGAGAGAAGCGGGTAGACTCGACATGACTACGATGAGGATTACGCAACAATACGGCATCGCAAAAGCGATCTGCGCCACCGCGAGCCGGACTACAGGACTCATGTCATAGAGGTGAAAATACGAAAGCAACTTGGCATAAGAGATGGCATAGGTGTCGCCAGGCACAAGCGCAGGAATCATCGCAATAATTAAGAACGGCAAACCTCTTCGTCGGTGCTTCCAATCAAAGGTCAGGAAGAGGCCAATCGCAGTCGTGATCGCCGCAACACACAACGACAGAATTACGGAATGCCAGAGTGGGGTCGAATAGGCCTGATCGCTGAGCACCGTGCTGATAACCTCAAATCCAGTGTAGCGATCATAGTCTCTTGCAACCGCCACTCCAAAAGCGGGAGTCAAAGCATATGTAATGACCACGATGATTGGTAAAAGTGTAACGATAGAAAATATTGCCGCGAAGACGGCGGTAAGGCTTTTCGCTGAGATACTTTTCTTCATCATCCTTTACCCGATTCCTCTAAAGCGCTTTGTTGGCATTGGAAGAGACAATAACCTGCATACGCGGCCGACGTCACAATCGCACATATGGCTACTGCGCCGAGAGCCAAACAAAATGCCTCTCCAAGTCTTTCATTGTCACTAAATAGACTGCGCAGGCTATATACATATGTCAAACAGTTCTGACCTCCGATTAGGCGAGGCTCCAACTCAGATCCGATTGTTTGCACAAAACAAACCGCCCACCCTACAAGCAGCGCTGGTACCGATTCTCGAATTCCGATAGTGAGATACTGCCGCCAGCCGCCGGCACCGAGGTCTTGCATTCCCCACATTAGGTCTTTCGGGATTTTGTCTAGCCAATATGCCACGATGAAAAGCGCGCCGGGCGTGACGGCGAGAGTCAGAGTGACGATTGCTCCCGCCTGGTGATACATCAAGATTGCCCGCAGTCTTTCAGTTGACGGGGAAAAATCGTAAAAGCGGTGTAAGAAACCACGCTGCCCGAGAACCTCCGTCCAACCATAGGCACGCAGTGCACTGTTAGCAATAAGTGGCAAGCCGATTACAACGAATGTCATCATCCGCACCCACCGAAACGCATAATGCATCAAAGCGTACCCGAGGGGAGCAGCGATAACCACACTGCAAGAGGCGACAATGAATGCCCTGATCATTGAGGCACTGAGAGCATCCAAGTTCCCGTATCTGATCAATTCAGAGAACGAAGACAATCCAACATATGAATCGGGATTTCCCGTGATAGGGTTCCAATGACTCACACTTCCTATGATCAGGAACACGATCGGACCAAGACAAATTAGAATAACTACAAAGCGGGCAAACATTCTTAGGAATGTCCACATAGTCCACCTCGACTCTCGGGCCCGGTCCAGATGATGTTGGAATGCGTAATCTATCCGGAAGGTGTGTTGCGCAGCTCATCCCATAGCTGACTGTAGCGAAGGTGTTGACGCGGTCGTACGTTTTGCCAATAAGCAATTCGCTGATTACCGGCGCGAGCAAATTTTCGATTAACCTTATCAGCGACTTCTTGTATCTGCGAAATTTGCGCCGGGGAGAACTTTCCGCTCGCTCTCGCATATTCAACCTGATTTCCAGAAGGAACAAAGAGACCACGAGTCAGAGCAAGCACGCAGCCGTAGTATCCGCCAAGAAGCCAATCCGCAAATCGGTGCGCCGCATCGTAATGTGCTTGCCCGCCGACTTGTAACACAAGATCATTGGACCAGTACTCAAAGCCCTCACGTGCATCTGCATAACGCGCATCTACACCGGCCTTCTGAGCAGCGTAAACGATGGGTTCCCATCCGGTCATAACCCAAACCTCTTCTCGACGAATCATTCCTAATCCATCCTCCCAACCATTCCAGAAACGGAGGAACTGGCCGCTTCTCTTCTTCTCAGTAAGGAATTTCATCACAACATCGAGTTCATCAGTATCGAGATCCGCGGGATTCTTGATTTTCGGAAATTGCGTTGTCTTCAAATAAATCGCCGCAAAAAAAACGCTATTAATCCAGGAATCCTCCATTGCAGTTTTCCCCTTGAATTTAGGATCAAACAGGGCCTCGTAGCTGTCGATTACGCCACCTGTTCGGCTTGGAAGGTAGATCATTGAGTCGGCATTGGCGGCGATGGGGATACCGTATTGTTTCCCTCCTCGCGATG
Organism: Terriglobales bacterium; assembly: GCA_015655315.1. Taxonomy (GTDB): domain Bacteria; phylum Acidobacteriota; class Terriglobia; order Terriglobales; family Acidobacteriaceae; genus Alloacidobacterium. The sequence goes on along the minus strand of JAATFH010000123.1, from coordinate 6,547 downwards.
TGTAGGTAGGAATTTGGCCCAAGAACGACTGCACCAATGGCCAGTTCTTGAGTTTAGAGAGATCCCAAGGCAAAATCTTACCCGCGTCCGCCAGCTCGCGTTCTGCGCCTCCTTGTAGTCCACCGACGTCATATTCAGCGGCAGCACCCATATTGATCAGTTGTGTAAGAATAGGACCGATCTCATTCTGATTGTCTTTGAAGATCAGGTGGATGCCCTCATCCTTCTCCAACTGCTCCCAACTCAAAGGGCCTGTCTGGTCTATATTCAATGTTCCTGTCCCAAAGAATCTGATAGTTTCAACCGACGGATTTTTGGCACTACGGCAACCAAATAAATTTGCGATTCCGATGGCTTCAACTCCGCACCCCGCCAATCCGAGGTTATGCAAAAACGTTCTTCGTGATCGACTAAGACTACTCTGCGTTATAGTCGTTTCTTCCTCTGTGTTTATTAATCAGGTGAGCCGCTCAACCTCATTCTCGTCGTGAAAAATATTCGCTTCGCGAATATTCAAATCGACAGCAACCGTCGCACCGACAGCGTGTTCGACCCCACATTGAGAAGCAGGAAGATCAACACACACTTGCATTGCATGCGCAGAATCGCGAAGCTCCTTAAGTAGTAATCTAACCAAGCTACCCTGAAATAATAAGTCCTCTATCCGAAAATGGATTGCACCTTCGGTGCTCCCATTGCTGCAGATACGTATCAAATCAGGCCGTAAAAAGAGAGTAGCCTTTGAACACGTAATGCAACGATTAGGAGCCTGAAACATACCGCGAATCGCTCCGTTATCTGCACTGAAATGACCCGTAGAATCTATCGTCCCTTCAACAAGGTTATGCCTGCGAGGAATACTAGAGATGAAAGTGGCTGTCTTAAGATTTGGCGGTCTTGTAAATATTCCCGGAACGTCTCCAGAGCCTATCACTTTGCCTTGATCAAGAATTGTGATGTGATCTGCAAATGCCAGCGCGAAGTCAATGTCGTGGGTGACACAGACCATGCAGCCATTCCAAGATTGCGAAACTAGGCCCCGCAATAATATGAGTAATTCTGACTTGTGATAGGGATCTAGAGAGGAACTCGGTTCATCGAGCAAGAGCAATCGCGGTTGTGGGGCAATCGCGCGAGCGATCGCTACGCGTTGAGCTTCGCCGCGAGATAATCTGTGAATTCGCCTGTTTTGCAGACCTTGAAGATGAAGTAAGTCTACATATTGGTTACACCTACTCTCCAAGTCCCGTCTTTTAAGTCCAGCCAGATGTTTGATACCGAACGCGATGTTTTGTTCAACCGTCATGCTGGGAAAAAGTGCCAAATCTTGGAAGACTGTTGTTATAGGGCGTTTCCGTGCGGGCAGAGTTGATAGGCTCTGTCCACCTAGTCGAAGGGTACCCTTCGTTGGCGTCAAATGCCCGCTTATCAGGTGAAGCAACGTCGTTTTTCCAGCCCCGTTAAAACCGACAAATGCGTATCGTTTATGAGGCGCGAGACTCATGTTCAATGGACCAAGCGTGAATTTTTTGCCGTAAGAATATGTCAATTCCTCGGCGAGCAAATCGTCATTTCCGTTAACGATAGTTTTGTCTGCCATCATACGGAAATCCGTTGTTTCGATAGAACTGCCATCCAGCGTCTGACGAAATCGATACTGCATGAAATCGAGTTAAGAGCGTATTCTTAAGTTGCGCCGAGAGACCAGTAGCCGAGGCAATATTTGCGTTTCGCCAGGATCGAGCGTGGAGAACTCCACGTACATTGGTGAAGTCAGCGTATCGCAAATCAACGCGTTCGAAATCTGCTCCTGTCAAGTCTGAATGACGAAGTCGAACACGTCGAAGATCAGAATCTCGAAACGTCGCATTTCGTAGATTCGCACCCTCAAATGTGACACCGGTAAGTAGGGCCGATGAAAGGGATGCACCTTGCAAATCGGCTCCTGCAAAGCGGCATGCGTCGCAATCTATTTGATCAAGTTCTGCGCTTCGGAGCACACTTTTAGAAAAGTCGGCTCCTCCTCGTGAAATAGCCTGCTGGAGATGAGCTCCGCCGAGCTGAGCATTCTGGAAGTTCGCTGAGGAAAGGTAAGCTCCGTTGAAATAGGACCCGTACAGATTCGCTCCGGCGAGTCGCGCCCCTTGAAGTTGGCTCGCTTCGAAATGGCCCTCTTCAAGATCAGTTCCACTGAAGTCAGTCGCTTGTAGCACAGCTGCAGCAAGATCGACTTTCGGTAGTTTCGCGGCAACGAATGTGGTTTGTTCAAAATCTGCACCAGTGAGGTTGCTCGAAGGGGGCAGTTTTAAGTCATTCAGCGTTAGTTGGCTGAATGCATTTTGTAGCGTATCCAAATGAAAGCTATTCTGATTGTCGAGTGTAGCTAGGTGTTTTTCCCAAGGCTCCCATATCCAACTAACATTGACGCTGGTGTCAAAGGTGTCTTTGCCGGGAGAGCCTTTTATCCATCCATGCGGTCCGAGCCGGGTCAGTCCCTCAAGTAGAAGGGCGAAGTCTTCCGCTGGAGGGCGATCGTTCCTCTCAGAGTTATAGCGCTGAATCTCTTCGATAAATAGCTCTCGTGCCGGGTCTAAATAAGGCGCATAACGCCGGGGAGAGACAAGCAAGGCACTTACAAATTCATTGTGGATTGTATTCTCTGGAACCGAAATAGTGCAGACAAATGCGAGCTGCCGGAGGGCGTGGACCCGAGCCTGATGCGCTGCTGAGACTAAGCCGTCCTCGACGCTTTTGTAACTACGTTCGGCCTGTTCGGCCTCTTTTTGCATATCCTGGGAGTTAATCGTGGTGAGAGTGAGGAGCAGAGGAACACACCATGCTAGTGCCTTCACTAACTTCAGCATTGGCTGCCGCGAGGTGGATACGAAGGACCGGAGTCGGGAAGCGGCGGAGCTGTTCGTTATCCGCTCGATCTTAGAATGGCAAAATGAGACAACGTCGAGTACGAAGGTCTTGATGACCTCACGGCCGCGACGAAGAATGCTGCTTTGTTTGTTAGGCGGGTCGGCCATATTGTTGAAGCGGGGACCGTGTGACAGTAAGATACATGCACACGAGCGGAATTTGAAGGATTTAAATAACACCGACTTCAAAAAGAGCCTTGCGGAAGAACTGATCCTCGATGTTTCCTAACACTACTCATCCAGCAAGAACCGTAGTTGAGATAGGCGCATGGCCGGCTTCGTTGAGATGCGGGAATGGAACCGGGCATTCCCGAGATTTCTCTGGCAGACGAAAGATAGGTGTGGCTTGGTTCTGCTTTGCTCGATGCGCTCGAGCAGAGCACACGCCTGTGCATGCAGCCGTCGCATTATTACTTTGTCGCCAACGAGGGGGTAACTAGGATGCATATGAGATAAGGGAATTGAGTTCTACACGCGCGCAAAATGAACAACGCCAGCGAACGGTTCGTCCGCTGGCGCCAACAGTTAGTAGCCCTCCCCCGAAGACTTCGAATGAATTAACTTTAGCGGGTTTATGATGGGCCGCCTATTCCTCTTTAGTTCTGAATCAACAACTTGTTGTAACCCGTTTTCTGTTACTGAGACAAGAAATCGAAACGAAGCCAGAACCTCGAATCTCGCTGCTGAACCTTTTAGCTCCTTCATCCGAGAACACCAAAGCTTATCATAACCAGTCAAACTGGTTGACAGGCTGAACAGCCAGACAGTTGAATGGCGGGAGCCGTCCTGATTAACGGCAATGCATATCGGGAAAACCGGATGAAATCCTTCAGCTTCTCGAGAAGAGTCTGGTGAAGATTCGCCTCTGCATGGACCTCCGGCAGACCGAAAAACTCAAGGTCATAGACATCCTTGAAGATGCTCATGGCTTCGGGATGCAATTGTCGCACCGCTGGCGAGACTTTTGGCGGGCTCAGCCCGACGCGGGCGAACAGCCTTTTCAGCCGCATTGAGATCATACCGTGGCCGCGCTTGAGTCCAGGATCCGCCATGTGGGCTGGCAAGGACAAGCTGCTTTTTCGATCACAGTTTTGCTGAATACGCCGAGAGTTCATCGTCCATAAACCCCATCTCGGAACCGCCACAGTTTATGGAGCATATGCCAGCACACAACCCCAGAATTAGCTCATCCATTCCAAATCGCATGGCGATCGCACCCTCAATGGCTAGGAACCGCCAAACTGGATTCCTATTCCTACTAAACCCATTCGGGCTTGTCGACTGGTTCTAGATCGAGATTGACTACGATCTCCTCCGTACCGCTGCGAACGAGCGCGCAATGCAGTTCCTCTGTAGAGGAAGCATTGAGTTCCTGATGCGGAAGATATGGTGGGACGAGCAGGAAATCCCCTGGACCGGCCTTCGTGATCCACTCCAACCGGTTGCCCCAGCGCATGAGTGCGTTGCCTCGCACGATATAGATGATGCTCTCCAGATGTCCGTGATGGTGAGGACCGGTTGCAGCGCCTGGCTCGATTCGGTTGGTGCCGGCCCATAATGCTGTGGACTGAGTGCGGCTGCCGCTGATGGCAACCTCTCGATTCATACCGAGGGTCTCAGGGGTGTCGCAGCTCTTCTGGTCTGCGTGGACGACACGAATGCCATGCGCGCGCCAATCCTGCTTTATCAGATGCGGCTCTTTACTCAAAACTGAATTCGACATTGTGATTGCTCCTTTAGTGTGGCGATTAGCCAGAAATTGGATTGCTGCTGGAGTGGGACTTAGTGGATAGTTGGCCGCTCAAACAGTTTTATGGCGGTGTGTACGGTGTTGTAGACGCCCCAGCCTGCGGGAATTAAAACAGCCAGCCATGCGGACAGGATTGCAATTGGCGAGGTCTTGTTTTCTGCCGACATGTGTTTCCTTTCTGATGTTCAGTTGACTACAGCGGTGGTCAACTGAACATCGGGTTGCGCTTTCATCCAGAACCTGCTGGCCACAGGACGGACGAGGAGATTGGCGATGAAGCCGAGAATCAGCAGAATAGTCAGACCGTGCAGCACAAACTGATAGGCATTTGCTTTCGTAACGCCCAGAGCCAGTTGGTGCTGACGGGAGTAGTTGACCAGTATCGGTCCCAGGATACCTGCTGTGGATGTGGCCGTCTGCAGGCGGCCGTAGATGGTGCCGACCTGTTTCGCTCCGAACATGTCTTTTGCATAGGCGGGAATGGTCGAGAAGCCTCCGCCATACATGCTGATGAGCACGCCGGAGATGAGCACAAAGGCCACGATACTGTTGAAATGGCTGGCTCCCATGTATGGCACAAGCCAGTACAGCACGATTCCGAGAGAGCAGAAGATGAAGAAAGTCGCTTTGCGGCCGAGATAATCCGATATGGCGGACCAGAAGAAGCGTCCCGCCATATTGAACAGGCTGAGTACGCCGACAAAACCGCCGGCCGCAACTGCTCCGATCCCAAAGAGATCCTGAATCATCGGCGACGCCTGTTCAAGAATACCGAAGCCGGCGATCGAGTTCAGGCAGATCACCAGCCAAAGCAGCCAGAACTGCGGCGTGTGCGGTGCGTCGGCAGCACTGACGTTATGAACTCTGACCCGGTCAGCCGTACGAGCCTGCGGCGACCAGCCCTCGGGCTTCCAGCCAGGCTGCGGCAGGCGCACGAGAAACGCCCCAGAGAGCATGAAGATGAGATAGAGAGAGCCCATTACGAGAAAGGTCTTCTCGACGCCTGCGCTGTTCGCAGTGTGGAAATGCTCCATTAATTTAACGGCGAGTGGTGAGCCGATCATCGCGCCACCGCCAAAACCTACCATCGCAATGCCGGTCGCCAGACCGGGACGATCGGGAAACCACTGGATCAGCGTGGCCACTGGAGTAATATAGCCAAGCCCTAGACCAATTCCACCGACGACGCCATAGCCCAGATAAACCAGCCACAATTGATGGATGCCAACGCCGACAGAGGCAATGCAGAAGCCCAACCCAAAACACACGGCAGCGACAAACATGGCCTTGCGCGGTCCTTCACGTTCGATCCATCGACCTAAGACCGCCGCTGAGAGGCCCAGGATGGCGATGGCCAGCGAGAAGATCCAGGCGATCGAAGGCTGCGTCCAGTCTCCGGGCGCGGAATGCGAGACCCCAATTAGACGGGTGAGCGGTATTTTGAATACGCTGAATGCGTATACCTGACCAATCGACAGGTTCACCGCCCAGGCCGCTGGCGGAACCAGCCAGCGGCTGAATCCGGGTTTGGCGATCGCATGTTCACGATCGAGAAATGAGAACAACGCCATCGAAGCTTCCTCGTATCAGTCGGTCATACAATGGTTCACTGTGACGAATTTCTAGCGAGCGTAATTGCCCACGAAGAACTCATCTGTTTTGGTGTTGATGCAGACGGCAGAGCGATACAAGAGGCTGACGCTCTTCGTTTTCGGAAGAGAATCGCGTAGCGCCTCAAACAAAGGCGCAGTCGGCATGTCTGGCAGCTCGTCTTTTTCGCCGTCGTGATGATGCGAAGGCAGTAGGATGCCGGGTTGCCAGACTTTGGCTCTGGTCACTGTCCTCTGTATCGCCAAAGGCACGGAAAAGCCGC
>JAATFH010000528.1 GCA_015655315.1 Terriglobales bacterium | reverse complement strand
TGCACATCTAGAATGTGCGGTCAAAAAGTATCGCAGGAGAGATGAATGTCCAAGAAGCTGAAGGTAAAATCGCGCTCGTCACGGGTGGCAGCACCGGCATAGGGCTCGGTAGTGCTAAGGAACTTGTTGCTCAGGGAGCCTACGTCTACATCACGGGCCGGCGTCAGGCCGCACTCGATGAAGCTGTCAAAACAATTGGCTCGAATGTCACAGCCATTCGTGCCGACTCCTCAAAGCTGGCCGATCTGGATGCGGTCTATGAGCAGATCAAGAAGGAGAAGGGACGTGTAGATATCGTTTTCGCAAATGCCGGCGGTGGAGAGTTTCTTCCGCTCGGAGCGATTACGGAAGAGCACTATGACAATACCTTCAACAACAATGTGAAAGGTGTCGTGTTTACCGTCCAAAAGGCGCTCCCCTTGATGCCGGATGGCGGCGCGATCATTCTCAATGCGTCCGTCGTATCTATCAAGGGCCTACCGGCATTTAGCGTTTACTCTGCAACCAAAGCCGCAGTGCGCTCCCTCGCTCGCACTTGGACGACCGACCTCAAGGACCGCAAAATCCGTGTGAATGCAGTCAGCCCGGGCGTGATTGATACACCAGGATTGAGCGGCCTCGTGCCTCCAGACCAAAAGGATGGTTTGTACAACCAACTCGCTTCCTTTGTTCCCCTGGGGCGCCTCGGCCATGTAGAAGAGATAGCCAAGACCGTAGCATTTCTTGCTTCGGACGATGCCAGCTTCATCGCTGGAGCGGACATTTTCGTCGACGGCGGTCAGGGTCAGGTGTAACGTCGCATGCGATTCGGTGGGTGCGTCGTAATTCGAGGCGCACCACAGGTTACTTGTGGATCATAGCGAATGCGCTTCATCCTTGGAAGGCCACATAAGTAACCCATTTTTAGATTACAAGAACGTGCTTGCAAAAAACTAAAGAGGACTAGGCAAACCGTGTGACGGCGGCTAAAGTTCAATCATTGAGTGGCACTTGGGGGAGGGCTACTGAATTGTGGCGCCAGTGAACAAACGGTTCACTGGCGTTTCGCATTCAGGGAAAGATGACGAACTCTTTGCCCTTGCCGGCGTTTATTGTCGCTTGGCGCTCACCTGACCGTAAATCAGAAAAATGACCAAATGAAAGCCTGGCGTGTCGACAGACGCATCAATAATGTGAGGCTCAACAAGCTATCGTTGGATAGGCCGGCACAGGACGATGTTCTCACTCCTGAGAAACCCAAGTGTGTGGAAAAAACAAAGCGTAAACCGATGTCCGATGATAGAGAGCAACTCGCGATGTTTGGATCCAGTTGAGCAGCAGGATATGTCTTAGACGTTGCATCTCCACAAGGGAGCGCCTCCCAAGCACTCGTTTCGTCTGCTTCGACAAATGGGAAAGTTGTCGGGTTAGCGAGCCTACCCACGGTAAAACTTATATTCAGTGGTCCGATGTTTCCGTGTGATCGTCAGCAATATCATTATGAGATGCGCTGCTGGACTGTCGAATGACCAGCGTGAAATCCACGAGAGATTCACGCGCAGGCATATTGGGATGAGATATCCGGTCAAGCATGACCGAGAGTGAGATTGCGCCTAAATCGAGGCAAGGCTGACGAATTGTCGTCAGCGGCGTGTGCAGCATACTCGCATAGCGGATATCGTCCATACCCGTGACACTGATATCTGAAGGAACGTGCAGGCCGATCTTGGTGAGAGAGGTCATCAGCTGTGCAGCGGTGAAGTCGTTTGCGCAGACCACCGCGTCGGGCTGGTGCTGATTGACTGTCGAGCGAACGGTGGCGAGGTCAGCCGGATCGGAGATCACCACAACGCCTTCCCTTGTCGAATCGGAATGAACGGTCAGCGCCTCGCGATAACCCAGGGACCGCGCATGCACGGTAGGAGCGGAATTCGGTCGTCCCCAGAAGACAATGCGCTTTGCCCCGCAGCTTAGCAAATGCTCAGTGACGACAAAGCCTGCCCGCCGATTGTCGATTCCGACCATATCGTAACGACTTCTCTTTGGATATTCGCAGATGTCGCGATCCAGGAGCACGATGGGAATCTTGGCTTCGTCGAGCGCTCGGCTGATGCGCCGGTTGATTTCATCCTTCTTCTCGGTGAGTTCCATGGGCGCAAAGAAAACCCCCGATACCTTGCGCTTCAGGTAGTACTCACAGAGTTGTTCTGCCTGAACTTCTTCTGAGGCGGCGGGGGAAGATGTGCTTCCCCAGAGCAGATCGTGGTGGCCGCCAACGCGGGCCATGGATATTCCACGACAGATAGGCTCGAAAATCTCTGTCGTCCCAAGGCCCGGAATTAGCAGACCAAAGACAAAACCCTCCTGACGGCTTTGGGCGAGAACGAATGTACCGGAACCCGCTCGCCGCTCGACCAGGCCATCAATTTCAAGCCGGGCAAGTGCCCGGCTGACGGTTGGCCGGCTTGCTCCAAAGCGGCTTACCAGTTCGCTTTCGCTGGGGAGTTTCTCGCCTGGCTTGTACTCATTGCTCACCAACGCTTGATGCAATTGGTTGTAAATTTGCTTGTATTTTGGCCCCAATTCTTCCGAAGAGTTTTGCGCGTTTTTCGCCATTCGACAGACCTTCCATTAGTAGACGGCAGTATGACCGCATTCTCATTGTTTTATTTACAGCATTACCTACAGGTTTGCTTTACTGACGAGTGCGCAAATGGTTTAATTTTCGTGCCTCGGCGGATATCAGTCGCAAATATAAGGCAAATTCAGTCTTTATACCACTAAATCATACAACTTGTAATTACAAGTTAATCAAATATGTCATAATTCGTCGTATTTTTTATTGACAGGAATCAGCAAACGCGTCTAGCATCCGATGCCGGAGTCAGATTTAGGGTCTGCCAATTGTTCTGATCTTGTAAGCGTGTACAAAGCGAAGTTCCAGCTGTCGAAACCAGGCACGGATCGTATAAGGCACTTCCGCTGATTACCAATGGGCATACCGAGAACATACCTGAGTTTGCGCTCTTAGGAGAGACCAATGCGACGCAATGCACCAAGAGGTAACACCATGAAGAAGCTGAGCAAGATGATTGCGGTATTGATCGGTATTTTTGCAATTTCTGTTCCAGCCGGAACGCTCTTTTTGTCGAGTACAGCCTTTGCACAATCTGTGCGCGGATCCCTGTCGGGAAGTGTTCTGGATCGCACGGGAGCAGCCATTCCGGGAGCCATGATCACTGTTCGCGACCCCAGCACGGGAGTGATGCGGACCACGGTTTCGAGCGCGGAAGGCTCCTACAGCCTTCCGGAGTTGAATCTCGGATCCTACGATGTCACGGTATCAGCCGCGGGATTTTCGACGCTGATACAGCATGGGGTGCAGGTTACGGTCGGAAACGTGTCAGCTCTGAATCTTACTCTCAAGCCTGGCAGTAATGAGACGACTATCAATGTAGACGCATCCGCGCCCACTGTAGAGACGCAATCTTCCGATATCGGAGGAACAATTCAGGCTCGGGAGATCGTAGAGCTGCCGCTTGCCCTGGGAGGCGTCGGCGCTCTTCGCTCACCGGAATCTTTCGTTTTCCTGCTACCCGGAACAACGGGTCCAGGATCGGCGAACAGCTTCAACGGCATTTATACACTGAAGATCTCGGGTGGCCAGCAGATGAGCAACGAAGACATCCTGGACGGCGCCGACCAAACGAGAAGTGAAAACGGCTCCGAGTTCGATGAAGAGGCCCCATCCGTAGAGTCGCTCCAGGAGTTCAAGGTCACGACGGGCATTCCCACGGCTGAGTACGGGAGGGAAGGAGGTGGTATCGAAAGCTTTGTTACAAAGAGCGGTACGAACCGGTTTCACGGCACGGTTTTCGACATCCTCAAAAATGAAGCGCTCGATGCAAACACCTGGTTCAATAATGGAAACTGGTTGCTGAACTGTTCCGGAGCGAACAACACTCCCGAGTGCACCAATCTCTATACAAAGCCCGCCGATAAGCAGAATGATTATGGAGTCACCCTGGGTGGACCCGTAATAATTCCACACGTTTTTAACGGTACGGACAGGTTGCAATTCTTCTTCGGCTGGGAGCAACTAAAACGGACAATCGGCGGGACGCAGATCAGCACGGTCCCAACCCTTGCGGAACGGAACGGAGATTTTACAGATCTCTACAATCCAGCTGCAC